>NZ_JBFAMX010000028.1:0-43921 GCF_040659615.1 Nonomuraea sp. NPDC049784 | reverse complement strand
GGACCAGTTCAAAATGGCTACTAGTACAATCTCGTACTAGTTTAAGACTGTACCACCTGGAGAAGGGGCTGGGATCACCGCCGGTCTGCGTGCTCCTCACCGTCGAGCGCCTCGGCGAGCGCCCGCTGTAGGGCCAGCCGCGCGGTCAGCGGCACGTTCTGATACGCAGTGGCCCGGATGAGCGGGTGACGAAAGCCCACCGCTGCCCCGCTGACCTTGACCAACCTGGCCTGCTCGGCGGCCGCCAGATCGTCCAACCGGCCGCCGAAGCGTTCACAGGCACGCAGTACGACCCCCAGGTCGCCGGTGCCGTCGGCGGCCAGCACGGCCAGCAACACCTGCGCCGTCTCCGGCAGCGCCTCGATCTGCTTGCGGAATGCCTCCTGAACCCGGCTGGTCACCGGGATGGTGGTGAACGGGCTCAGCTGCCCGGCCCGCTGCTCGGCGGTGAGCGCGGACGGCAGCTCCAGCAGGGCCAGCGGGTTGCCGTCGGCCTCGTCCAGGATGCGCTCGCGGACCTTGGCGGCCAGATCGCCGGGCAGCAGTTCGGCGGCCGCCGAACGGTCGATGCCAGGCAGGTGCAGCTCGGGCAGGCCCTGAGGGTGGGAAACGGACCGGGTGGCGAAGATCAGGGCGACGCCTTCTGCGTCGAGGCGGCGGGCCGCGAACGCCAGCGCGTCGATGGAGGCCTGGTCGACCCATTGCACGTCGTCGACCAGGCAGAGCAGGGCGCCGTCGCCCGCGGACTCGGCGAGCAGGCTGAGCACGGCCAGCCCGACCAGGAGCCGATTGCGCGGGGCAGTGTCGCCCAGTCCCAGCGCGCCATTGAGTGCGGCCGCCTGCGTTTCGGGCAGCGCGGCAACGCGGTCGAGCTGGGTGCGCAGCAGCAGATGGAGCGCGGCGTACGGAAGCTCGGCCTCGGACTCGATGCCCGTGCCACGAAGGATCCGCAGGCCCTCTGCCTGCTCCTGCGCGTAGTCGAGCAGCGCCGACTTGCCCGCGCCAGGCTCCCCGCGGATCACCAGCACACCGCTGCGCCCGGCCCGAGCCAACGACAGCAGCTGGTCGATCCGCGCCTGCTCGTCGGCCCGCCCGCGCAACATGGGCAGAAATCTATCTCGGGGAACCGAGTACGGGTGCCGCCGTCCGGCGAGGTCGACCAGCGGCGGCTGATGGACCATCGCCACCTGGCCGTCTCGGCGTGTGGCGGCGCAAGGCCCACCTCACCGAGATCGTCCGACGCCACGAAGCACAGCCCCCGGCCGACCCCGATCCTCTGGAACCGTGATGACCGCCCCAGCCTCCGACGTCGGCACGCAGCGTGCAGCCGAGCTTGCCCGGATCGTCGGTGAGGCCGTCGCCGGCACATCCGCCGACTGCTCCTCCGAGGACGCTGCGCCATCGGGTGCGCGAAGTGAGCGTGACTAAGACCGACCGGCAAATGGATCACTTCAGGCGTCGGGTGGTGGGGCGGTGGTCCCAGCGATAGCGGGTCGTCGAGCGTCGGATGAGCCTGCGGAGCGTGACGAAGGCGGCGGCGAGGTATAGGTAGAAGTCCACGGCGCTGCTGCTCTCCTCCCTGTGGGTGAGCACGTCCGGGCCCTGTTCGAGGCTGGGCGGCACAGAACGAGCTCATGCCTCCAGGCTGAGGGCGGAGTTCATGGTTGAGCAGGCCCGGCGCAAGAGCGCGGGCAGTTCGCCCGGTGTGCAGTCGGGCAGCCATTCGTCCAGAGCGCAGCGCCAGGTGGCCACGAAGAACTCGATGAGGAGCCGCAGTTCGAGACGGTTTAGTTCGTCAAATCGGCACGCGATCTCGGTTTGGACTTCGGCGCAGTGCCGCAGCGTGTACCCGTCGAGTGCGGGTGAGTCGGCGATCAGCCGGAGCGTGTGCGGGAAGCGCCGGTACCAGTCCTCGTCCATGCGCTCCAGAGTGGTCAGCATGGCGGCGAGGAAGACATCGGCCAGAGGCCCGGACTTCTCGATGCCGTCCAGGACTTCCAGGTAGATGTCCCAGAGCTGCTTGACGGCGGTGAGTGCCACGTCCTCCTTGGAGTGGAAGTTGCGGAAGAAGGTCCGCCGGGACACCTCCACCTGCTCCAGCAGCGCGTCCAGCGCAGTGTTGTCGAATCCGCGTTCGCCGAAGAGCGTGATGGCGGTGTCGATCAGTGCCTGGCGAGTACGCAGCTTTTTGCGTTCGCGCAGGGTGGCGGGCTGTTCAACGGTGTGCCGCTCGAATATTGAGTTACGTGGTCTGAGCTGCGGCTAGGCGGCGTGGCGGTATTCGTTGATCGTGCCTGTGACGACGGGTTTTCGGCGGACCGATCGTAGGTCGTTGAGGGCGGTCATGTGCCGGACGGGCTGCGCGGCGAGGTCCGGGGGACGTTGTTGCCGGGATTGGTGCGGCCGGTGCCGGTTGTAGTGGATCAGATACTCGTGTAGCACGAGGGCGAGGTGGCGGTCATTGAGGATCAGGATCTGGTCCAGGAGCTCGCGGCGCAGGGTGCCGATGACCCGCTCGCAGATGGCGTTCATCCTCGGTGTCCGTGGCAGCGTGGTGATGTTCCGTAGCCCTTCGGCGGTGAAGACGTCGCTGAAGGCGGAGGTGAAGAGCGGATCCCGATCGTGGATCAGGAACCGCAGCTCGGTGATGCGGTCCCCCAGATCCATCGCCAGGTTGCGAGCCTGCTGCACCGTCCATGCTCCGGTCGGGTGCGCGGTCACACCGGCCAGGTGCAGTCGCCGGGTGCCGTGCTCGATGAACACCAGCACGTACAGCCGTTTGAGGAGCAGCGTCTCGACCACCAGGAAGTCACATGCGACGATCGCGTGGGCTTGCGTGGTCAGGAACTGCCGCCAGGTCGGCTCGGCTCGGCGGGGCGCCGGAGCGATGCCGGCAGTGTGCAGGATCTCCCACACTGTGGAGGCCGCGATGCTGTAGCCCAGGCGGGCCAACTCGCCTTGGATTCTCCCGCGCGATCAGCGCCTTGACGGGCTGGCGGGTGCTGGGCCGTCCTGGGCGTCGCCTGTCGGTGAAGGTCCACTTCCGCGCTATCAGGTGACGGTGCCAGCGCAAGATCGTCGCCGGGGTGACCGGGAAGACTTCCGCCCACCGACGGCGGTGGACCAGTCGAGACAATGCCGCAAGCCAGAGCCGGTCGGTGCGATCCCACCGCAGTCGGCCATCGAGCTGGCGGCGGAGTACCTGGTTCTCGTGACGGAGCACCAGCAGCTCAACGTCTTTGGACAGATCAGAGCGCATGCGCACCGTTAGCAGGCCGATCAGATTCCTCACCAACCGGCAGACAAGCGACGCAACACCCTGCGATGGTCCCAGTTGTCGCTCTGATCGCGCGGCGAAATCCCAGCTCCCACTGCGAAACCATGTTTTCGAGCGGGACAGGTTGGAGCTTCGCGCCGCGACGCGAAGCCTCCACATGGCCATGACCTGGGCGGATGTGATTATCGGCAGGCGCACTGTCAGGCCTGGACGCCGACGACCTCCAGTAGCCGCAGCCGCTCGGCGGTCTCGCTGCCCTCCGCCACGCTGAAGGCCATGATCCGCAGATCGGTGCCGAGCGCCGCGAGGATGTCGCAGTCGAGGGTGAGTTCGCCGACGCTCGCGTGCCGGACCGTCTTGGTCAGGGGCTCGTGCACACCTACCACGCCGGAGTCCCACAGCGCCGCGAAGTCACGGCTCCGGGCACGGAGCTCATCGATCAGTGCGGCCAGTCCGGCATCCTTCGGATAGCGAGCCGACGCCGCTCGCAGGTCGGACACGAAGGCCGCGCGGTGACCCGTCTCCCTGCTCACCGCCTGGGGGTATCCGGCGGGCGGTTCCACGAAGGACCACCACACCGCATTCCTCCCGAAGCCGCGTGAGGCGGGCGGGTTGCCGAACAGCGCGGCCCACAACCGGTTCCACGTGATGAGGTTCCATGCGGCGTCGTACACGCTCAGCGGTGTGCCGGTCAGCCGATCCAGCAGGCGCTGGACGCCTGCCGGCACATGGTCGGAAATCTGCCCGGGGCCCGGCACCGCCTGACCGGCGAGCACGAAGAGGTGTTCACGCTCTGCCGTCGTCAGCCGCAACGCCCGTGCCAGCGCGGACAGTACTTGGGGGGACGGATTCGTCGACCTCCCCTGTTCGAGCCGAACGATGTAGTCGACGGACAAGCCGGTGAGCAGGGCGAGCTCCTCACGCCGTAGGCCTGGCGCGCGCCGGCGTCCGTCGTCCGGCAGGCCGGCCTCGGCCGGTTTCGTGCGATCCCGCCAGGCGTGCAAGGCCCTGCCAAGATCCGTGGATCCGGTCATCTCCCCAGTATGGGCAATCGGCCGCGTCCCGTCGTGGTACTCCGGGTCCACTGGCTGCGGCGGGTACTGGTTGATGCCCGCGGGTCCGCGGAAGGTGGATGTACCGGCCGATGGGCGGTGGCCGGCGGGGACCCACCCGCCGGTCGGGACCGAAGGAGCACGTTCATGAAGTATCGCAACCTCGGGCGGACCGGGATCAAGGTCAGCCCCTACGCACTTGGCACGTTAATGTTCGCCAGCCAGATGGGCAACGACCCGGACGAGTCGGTCCGGATCATCCACAAGGCGATCGACGCCGGGATCAACCTCATCGATACCGCTGACCGCTACGCCGACTCCGAGGACATCGTCGGAAAGGCCCTCAAGGGCCGCCGCGACGAGGTGGTCCTGGCCACCAAGGTCGGCATGCCCATGGGCGAGGGCGTCAACCAGCAGGGTGCCTCCCGCCGCTGGATCACCACCGCCGTCGAGAACTCCCTGCGCCGGCTCGGCACCGACTACATCGACATCTATCAGCTCCAGCGGCCCGACCCGGACACCGACCTGGAGGAGACCCTTTCCGTTCTGACCGACCTCGTCCGGGCCGGCAAGGTGCGCGTGATCGGTTCCTCGACGACGCCCGCCTCGATGATCGTCCAGGCCCAGTGGGCCGCCGAACGCGCCGGGCTGCAGCGGTTCCGCACCGAGCAGCCGCCGTACTCGATCCTGAACCGCGGCATCGAACGGGAGGTCCTGCCGATGGCGCAGGAGTACGGCATGGGCGTCATGGTGTGGGGCCCCTTCGGCCAGGGCCTGCTGACCGGCCGGGTGCGCAAGGGCGGTGAGAACGACCTCAAACGCACCCAGTTCTCCCGCCACCTCACCGACGAGCGCCGCATCGACGTCGTCGAACAGCTCATCCCGCTCGCCGAGGAGGCCGGCCTGCCCATGACCCACCTGGCCATGGCGTTCGCCGTCGCCCACCCGGGCGTCACCGCCGCGCTCCTCGGCCCGCGCACTATGGAACACCTCGACGACCTTCTGGCCGGGGCCGACGTCGAGCTGTCCGACGACATCATCGACCAGATCGACAAGATCGTCCCGCCGGGCACCGAGGTCAGCGCGCTCGACCAGGAGTACAAGCCCCCGGCATTGCTCGACACCGCTCTCCGGCGTCGTCCCGCCGGGCTCCGGTCGGCGGCCTGAGCCCGGAGGCCAGGTGGCGGTCTGCCCGGGGAGGTGGTCCGGCCCCCGGCACGCCGCGGGTGGGTGCACGAGGCAAGGCTCAGCGCGACCCGCTCACCGTGGCGCCGTCCGGTCCGAGCGTGGCGAGGAAGGCGAGGGTCTCGGCCGCCTTGGACCCTGCCGGTGCGCTGAAGATCACCAGATGCTGGTCTCAGTCGGCGAGGTGGAGCGTGTCGCAGTCGACGGCGATATCGCCGACGATCGGCAGGCGATGTCACTGGTCAGGCAATGTCACTGGTTAGTGGCAGTACGTGAAGAGTGGTGCGGGCGGGCCGTGTGGGCAGGCGTTCGGGGGTTGCTTCGCCTCTGGTGGCCGATGCAAGGGTCGGCGCTAGCCAGCGCGCGTGGCCTGTCGCGATCGGGGCACCGGGCCGGCTGTATGCCGTTGCAGGCTCGCCGGCGGCGCCACTGCAGCGGCGATCATCGTAGTCTGGTGTCGATCAACGATCTCGTTCCTGGTCGGTCCCTGGTGTGGTGGGAGGGCGTGTGGCGGAGCTTGGGTTACCGGAGGCGATCGAGCAGATTCGTCAGGAGTTGCGGGAGGCGATCGCTGCGGGCGCTGATGCGGAGATCCAGTTCCCCGTCGGGGAGGTGACGCTGGAGTTTCAGGTCGGGGTGAAGAAGATCGGCGAGGGCAGTGGCAAGGTCAAGGTGTGGGTGCTGGAGGCCGGCGCCGGTGGCAAGGTCGAGCACGAGCGGGTGCAGAAGGTGACCGTCGTCCTGCAGCCGCCCATGGATCCGCAGGGTGATCCGGTCAAGGTGGCCCGTCGCTCGTCGGTCAAGCCGGGCTAGCCGAAGGGGGCCGGGTCGTGTTGGTGGCGATCCAGGACCGGTTCGTCGAGGCCATCGCCGAGGTCACCGTCGGCCAGGGCTCGGAGGCTCGGACGGAGTGGCAGGTCGCCTCGGGTTTCCTGATCGACGGCCGCCACGTGCTGACCTCGTTGCATGCCGTCGCCGATGGCGATATCGAGGTCCGGCGTGCCATTCCCTGGCCTGATGGCCCGAAGAGGAGCTGGCGGGCGCGGGTGCTGCTGCTGCGGGGGGGTCGAGCGGGCGGATCTGGCCGTGCTGGAGCTCGCCGAGGACGCGCCGGCGGAGATCGGGCGGCTGCCGCTGATCGGGTTCGCGCGCGTCGCGGACCGCACGGAGCGGCTGGAGGTGGTCGAGGATTGCGGCGCGGTGGGGTTCCCGCGGTTCCTGGAGCACGGGAACGGCGCGGCGGTGGTCCGTCAGGCCGCCCAGATCGGTGGCCGGATCCCGGTCTCGCAGCGGCCGGGGCCGGGGCTGCTCACCTTGCAGACCGGTCATCGCCCCGAGGGGCCGCCGCTGCCGTCGGCCGGCACGGCGCTGGCCGGGTCGGCCTGGTCGGGAATGTCCTGGGCAGCGGTGCTGGCCGGCGACTGCGTGGTCGGGGTGGTATCGGAACACGCGCCGCGTCAGGGCGCCTCGGACCTGACCGTCGTGCCGATCACGCTGATCGACACCCTGCCCGGCCCGGATCGTGATGCCTGGTGGGCGTTGCTCGGCACCGGTCCTGGCCGGTTGCGCACGCTGCCCGAAGCCGGCGGGGGGGTGTGGGCCGACGGCTGTCCGTATCAGGGGCTGGCACCGTTCGGGCCAGAACAGGCGGTCCTGTTTCACGGGCGGGGGCAGGCCCACCGCCCGGCTGCAGGCGATGGTCACCGCCGAGCGCGCGGAGGGCGGGCTGATCATGGTGACCGGCGCCTCCGGGGCGGGCAAGTCGTCGCTGCTGCACGCCGACCTCCTGCCCGCCCTGAGCGCCGCCTCCGGCGAGGCCGGCGGTCCCGCCTTGTGGCCGCAGGTGTGCTTCACGCCCTCCGAGCGGCCGCTGCAGGAGCTGTGCGCCTGCCGAAAATTCCATCCATGCAGTTCAAGCCGCATGTGAGTACTCGTGGAGGACGCCGCCGAGCCGGTCTCGTCGGCGTACATTCAGGTCGGTGATTCGCTCTGGATCCGTGATCGGATCGGGGACGGTACGCAGTGGCGCTGCTTGGTTCAGGGCTTGATGGGCTCGGTGCTGGTTGTAGAAACGTTCGTACTCGCGTAGGGCGCGCCGAAGATGGTGTTCGTTCCAGACGAGGCAGCGGTCAAGAAGCTCGTGACGGCACGACTGCACCCACCGCTCCATAATCGAGTTCATGCGCGGCATCCGGATGCCGGTGATCACGGTCTTGATGCCGGCTTCGGCGAGGATCTCGTCCATCAGGGCGGGGAACTTCCCATCCCGATCGCGGATCAGATAGCGCGCCCGGCAGCCCGCATCGTCCAGATCCATCACCAGGTTCCTTATTGCCTGGGTGACCCAGTCGGCGCTCGGGTGCGCGGTGGTGCCGAGCACCCGGATGCGCCTGGTGGTGTGCTCGATGACGGCCAGGATGTACTGGCGCTGTCCGTTCAGGGTGATGGTCTCGATGAAGTCGCAGGCCAGTAGGGCGTTGGCTTGCGAGCGCAGGAAGTCGGCCCATGTGGTGGACGCCCGCTCGGGCGCCGGATCAACATCTGCCTGCTTGAGGATCTCCCAGACCGTGGAGGGTGCCACCTTGATGCCGAGTGTGGTGAGCTCTCCGTGGATCCGCCGGTAGCCCCAGCCGGGGTTCTCCCGGACCAGGCGCAGAATGAGGGCGCGGATAGAGCGGACCGTGGGTGGGCGCCCGGGCCGCTTCGGGCGGCAGGTACGGGCATGACGTCGTCGCATCAGGTCGCGGTGCCAGTGCAGGACGGTGTCGGGCCGGATGAGGAGCCGTAGCCGGCGCAGGACCTCGCGGGGCAGCGAGGTCAGGAGAGCGGAGAGAAAGGCCCGGTCCTCGGGTGCGAATCTCACTTTGGTGTCGGCGCCGAGTTGGCGTTCAAGGACGGCGATCTGGTGACGCAGGACGAGGATCTCCACGTCCTTGTCCCGATCGCTCATGGGCAGGAACCGCAGCGCGGCGAAGGCATTCGTGACGGTCAGATAGGCCAAGCGAAGGAACACAGCGGATCATCCTGCCGTACGCGCTTCCGTCTCTCGGGTGACCAGAGCTCGCGTACGCTACGCGAAGCCTTCGCAGAGTCATGACCTGGGCGGATGTAATTATCGGCAGGCGCACAGGCGAAGGAGCACGGTCGATCATCCTGCCGCACTTGGTTCCGTCGCCTTGATGCTTGGAGCTCGCGCCGCCACGCGAAGCCCTCGCATGGCCATGACCTGGGCGGATGTGGTAGTCGGCAGGCGCAGTGGTCGTGGGCGTTGAACGCGGCGTACATGCGGCGGCGCCCGAAGGTATCGGGCGCCGCCGGACGGGTGCGTCGTGGTCAGAAGGAGCCGGAGGTGGTGCCGCCGCTGCCGCTGGCCGGGGTGGTGAGGACGGTGTTGCCGCCCGGTTGCCACTGGTCGGCGGTGTCGGGGAAGTTCGCCTCCTGTCGTTTGACGCACTTCCATTCGATCGACGTGCCCGGCGGGAGCTTGCCGATGGTGCCGGTCCAGGTCGGGTAGGCGGTTGGCGACAGCTTGACCGCGCTGGCCACCGACCACGCGCCGAGCTGCGGCGCGCTGCCGACGGCGTAGACCGACTGGCCGGGCGTGGTGGTGCCGTTGGCGCAGGTGAACGTGGCAGAGACCGGAGTCTGGCCGAGCGTGAACGCGAACGTCTTGGCCGTGGTGACGGCCGTGCTCGCCGACTTGGCCACGATGAGGTTGCCGCCCGCGTTGTACCAGCCGCTGGCGGCCGCGTCGAAGGCCGCCTTGGTGGCGTGCTGGGTCAGCGGGCCGCCGTTCAGCGTGACGGCCGAGGCCTGGGTATCGGCGACGAGCTCGACGACGTTCGTCCTGCTGCTCGGGGCGCCCGTGTAGGTGCCGCTGGAGGCGGCCACCGTGACGGTCGCCGTGCTTCCGGCGAGTTGCTGGTTGATCTGCGTGGTGCGGACGGCTCCGGTCTGGTAGCCGGTCGAGGCGCCGTCGTCCTCGTACAGGGTGAAGCTCGTGGCGGCGGCGTCGGGGTAGACGCGGGTGAGCAGTTCGTTCCTGGTGGTGGCGTCGGTCCGCTTGCCCATGACGTTCATGGTCTTGTCGTCCACGTACATCTTGGGGATGATCGCGCCCGCCCTGGCGAAGGCCGGCAGGCGGAAGGCGCCGTTCACCCACAGCGGGCGGTCGGTGAACCACTGGCCGGTGCTGGTCAGCTTCTCGCCCGTGGCGTAGTCGTACCAGGTGCCCGCGGGGAGGTACATGTCGCGCTTGCGCTCGCCCGCGCCTGCGACGACGCCGACCAGCAGGTCACGGCCGATGAGCTTCTCATGTCCCGCCTCGCGGACGTTCAGGTCGTTCTGGTAGTAGTACGCGAGCGGCGGCACGACCGGCTCGCCGAACCTGTAGGCCCGGTGGGCCAGCGAGTAGTAGTAAGGCGTCAGCTCGTAGCGCTGGCGGAGGTTGGCGAGGTTGCTCGCGGTGTGCCCGATCTTGTCCGGTGAGGTCTGCGCGCAGTTGCACAGATTCTCGGTGTGCGGGCGCACCGGCACCTCGAACCACGCGCCGTCCGCGAACCACTGCGTGTAGAGCTCGTTCAGGTCCGAGTTGAGCATTTCCCTGCGGAAGCCGCCGATGTCGGAGCCGTAGTAGTCGATGCCGGACATCGACATGTGCAGCTGCGCGTTCTGCTGCTGGGCCAGCGCGGTCAGCTTGGAGCCGATGTCGGCCGACCACATGGCCACGCCGTGCCGCTGCATGCCCGCCGCGCCGGACCTGGCCAGCATGAACGGGCGCCTGGTGCCGGAGGCGGCGTACCCGCGGGCGATGCTCTCGGCCCACTTGAGGTTGTAGACGTTGTGGTAGTCGGCGTGCGCGTGCTTGCCGGGCAGGACGCCGGAGGCCCAGTCGGCGGCGTCGTACATCTCCGGCTCGCCGAGGTCCAGCCAGTGGCCCTGGATCCCGGCGTCGATCAGCGGCTGGCGCTTGAGCGTGTGCCAGTAGTCGCCGGCGGCGTCCTGCGTCCAGTCGATCATGCCGCCCCGGCCCCACCAGTCGTTGGTGGTGAGGTACGTGGGCACGCAGCCCGAGCACCCCGCCCTGACGAGGTAGCCGCGGGAGGCCAGGTCGGTGTGTTCCGGCAGGTTCTTGCCGACGTAGGACTCCTCGATCGTCATCAGCCCGACGCCCTGGTTCGCCTGATAACCGGCGATGGTGGCCGACGGGCTGGGGAAGGCGGTGGCGTCCCAGGTGAGGCCGCCCATCTTGGTGTTGTCCGAGCCCGCCGTCACGCCGCCGAACCACGGCAGGTCCAGGACGAAGCCGTCCACGGGGAACTTCTCCGTACGCAGCCCGCTCAGCCGGTTGTCGATCTCAGCCCAGTTGTCGTAGCCGAACTCCGAGACCCACATGCCGAACGCCTTCTTCGGCGGCACCGGCGGGCGGCCGGTCAGCTCCATGTAGTCCTTGCGCAGGTCGGGCAGGTCGGGCCCCGTCATCGTGTACCACCTGAGCTGGTCGCCCCAGGTGTCGACCGTCCACGGGTCGCCGGTCAGGTTCCATTCCTGCTTGTAGACCTGGTCGAGCAGCAGCCCGTAGTTCAGGTTGGCGGGGCCGACCGTGAACAGCACCGGGATCTGGGCGTTGCCCACCGGGCCGTTGTCGGTGTCGTAGGCCATGGCGTTGCCGTACGTGCCGCCCGGGGTGCGGCTGCGGCCCACCCAGTCGCCGTCGGCGCTGCCGCCCATGAAGAACTGCTCACCCAGCCCGTACGCGTTTTGGATCGAGCCCTTGGTGATCGTCAGGCCCTTCCACGCCTGGGCCAGGTTGCGGGGGCAGGCCTCGTACAGCAGCCGGGTGAGGTCGGACACCTTCACGCACAGCGTGCCGGCCGTGACCTCGACCTTCATCGCGCCCGTGGTGAGCGTGTTGCCCGACTGGGTGAAGCCCGCCGGGCCCGTGTAGTCGGTCTTGGCCACTTGCGGCGTGGTGAACAGCGGCGAGCCGGTCCCCGGCGACGTGCCGTTGGCGAGCTCGAAGTGCACCAGGTCGTCGTCCAGGAACTCCGCGATCAGATACGTCGGGCCGCTGGTGAACTGCACCCGCTGGACCGCCGCCCGCGCGGGCATCGCCACCAGCAGCGGCAGCATCAGCGTCATCAGGAAGAGGAGCGTTCGCTTCATGGCCGTGCCACCACCAGGTTGTCGAGATTGATCCCACCGGTATTCGAGGCGTCGTACGCGATCTTGATGGTGTGCGCGCCCGCGGTGAGCGAGGTGGTCAGCGCGGCCGTGCCCCAAGTATCCCAGTTGGCGAGGGCGGGCAGCGAGAGCGTGCCCGCGGCGACGCCGTCGACGTAGACGGTCCGGGTGGCGGCCACCGTGGTCGAGTAGCGGAAGTTGAGCTGGTGGCTGCCCGCCGCGTCCGCCTTCACCTGGAAGGTCACCGCGTCCCCCGAGGTGGCGAAGCCGTCGGTGAAACCGGTGCCGGTGTATCCGGCGTGGTCGGTGTTGATGGACGTGCCGGTGCCGGTGGCGAACTCGGCCTCGTAGGCAGCCTTGTCCACGCCGTTCAGCGTGATCGTCCGGTTGGAGGCGGCGCTCGCCAGCTTGACGTGCGTGAGCTGCTGCACCGGGTCCCACCACCAGCCCTCGGCCGCGGCCTTGAGGCCGGCGAGGCTCGCCCGCGCGGTTGCGCCGGTCACCGATGACGGCTTCGTGCTCGCGACCTGCAGCGTCGCGGTGGTGGTGAGCGCGGGCACGGTGACGCTCACCGCGTGAGCGGCCCAGTTCTCGGCCGAGGTGATCGTGCGGGTGGCGTTCGCGGCGTCTTCGAAGTAGGCGTACGACGTCGTTCCTGCCGGGTAGATCCGGAAGGTCAGATTCGTGTACGTGTCCACGCTGTTGCCGATCTCGCCACCGAGCTGGTAGTCGGCGTTGAGATTGAGCGGGAGGATCGCTCCCGGCTTGGCGTAGACGGGGATCGTCTCCAGACCCGCGTTGTACGTCTTGGTGCCCGGCCCGGTGAAGCGGCCGCCGTTCCACAGGTCGTACCACTCGCCCGCGGGCAGGTAGACGTTCTTGGAGGTGGCGCCCTGCGCGGTGATCGGCGCCACCAGGAGCTGCGACCCGAACATGTACTGCTGGTCCAGTGCCGCCGCCGTCGCGTCGCCGGGGAAGGCGAAGCTCATGGCCCGCATCATCGGCGCGCCCGTCGTGGAGGCGGCCTTGGCCTCGGTGTAGAGGTACGGGATCAGGTTCATCCGCACGTCGGCGAACTTGCGGAAGGTGGGCACCACGCTCGTGTCACCGGTGCGTGCCTGCACGTTCCACGGTGTGCGGGCCTCGGAGGTGGTGGGAGCGGCCTTCTCCGAGTGGTACTGCATGATGGGCGAGAACGTGGCCTGGGCCGCCGCGCGCAGGTACAGCTCGGCGCTGGGGAAGGTGCCGGTGAAGCCCGCCAGGTCCCAGGCGGTGTACGGCACGCCCGACTGCCCCGCGCTGAGCTGGGCCCTGACCGCCTCCTGGAAGGCGGGGAAGCTGGAGTTCTGGTCGCCCGCCCAGAAGATCGACTTGGTCTGGGCGCCCGTCGTGCCCGCCCTGCTGAAGATCGTGCCGTCCGGCTTCTTGCCCTTGACGTAGGAGTTGTAGGCGCCGGTGTAGCTGTTGGGGTAGCCGTTGTGCATCTCGTCGCCCTTGCGGCCGTCGGCGAACTGCACGCCCCTGCCGAAGACGGCCTCGCTGCCGTCGGTCTTGAAACCGTCGATCCCGACCTCGTCGATCAGGTAGTCGCGCTTGCTCATCCACCAGCTCGTCGCGGCCGCGCTGGTGAAGTCGGGCACCATGCTGTCGCCGAACCACTGGCCGGTCGGGATGCGGTAGGGGGCGTTGACTGCGTCCTTGGCGACGTATCCCTGCGCCTGCGCGTACGCCTTGTCGTTGAGGTGCTGCTGCGGTGCGGACGGCGGGTTGGTGTCGAAGTTCTCCTTGAACACCGGGATCTGCCAGAGGATCATCTTGATCCCCTTGCTGTGCGCGCTGGTGACCATGGCCTTCGGGTCCTGCCACGCGGTGCCCGCCGGGAACGTCAGATCCGTGTACGCCAGCTTGCCGCTGCCCGGTTTGGCGGTGTACGTGGCGCCGTGCCAGACGTAGAACGTGGCCTCGTCGCTCCACTGCTCCAGCACCATCGCGGTGTGCGGGATCTTGTAGGTGTCCACGTTCGCCAGCTCGGCGTTCACCTCGGCCTGGGTGTTCCACTCGTTGGCCGACATCCACACCCCGAACGCCCACTTCGGCGGCAGCTGAGGCCGTCCGGTGACCGCCGTGTAGTCGTCCACGATCTCGGCCGGGGTCCCGGCGAAGAAGTGGTAGTCGAGCGTCGAGTCCAGGGCGCCGCCGGTGTCCACCGTGAACCCCGCCAGGTCGCTCAGGTGCGTGCCCAGGTTGAAGATCGCGTAGCGGGTGCCCGCGATGTGCACGCCGTACCCGGCCGAGTTCAGGAAGAACGGCAGGCTCAGGTAGGTGCGCCGGGTGGCACCCTGGTCCCGGTACTGGTTGTAGACGTAGTTGTGCACGTCGGTGCCGCGCTGGTCGAGCCGGTCGTAGCGCTCGCCGAAGCCCTCGAAGCGCTCGGCGGCTGGCGACATGAAGTGATCCTCAATCTTGGTGATCGTGGTGGCGCCGTCGCTGGCCCAGCCGATGTTCCTGAAGGTCGCGGGGTCGTACTGGCGGGTTATCAGCGTCGTGCCGTCGCCCTTGTAGACCGACAGCCGGTACGGCGACTTCTGGATCTTCAGGACGAGTGAGCTGGTGGAGATCGTCAACGTGCTCGCGGAGTTCGTCACCGTATAGCCGGACACACCGGAAATATTGAGACCTGATCCGCTTGGGGCGATCTGCGTTCTGAACCTGTCGAGCGCGGGGAAGGCGAAGCGGATCTTCGGCGTGAAACTCCCCGCGCTGTCGCCGGTCGTGACATCCACCGACGTGGTGTTGTTCACGAACCCGGTCACGTTCGTCACCGTGCTCCACGAGGTGACCGTGAAGGCGAACGAGCCGGTGCTCTTCTGCCCGCCGCCGTTCACGTCGGCGTTGACCGTGTAGGAGATCTTGTCGCCGCGGGCGAACGTGCCGAGGTTGATCCGCCAGTAGCTGTTGTTGCCGTTGTTGTGGTCCCAGGCGGCCCCGATCGGGGTCTGGTTCACGCCGTTCTTCGTCCAGGTGACCCACACACTCTGGCCGGACTCGATCGGCCAGGTCGTCGCGTTGATCTGGACCGCGTCCCCGGCCATCGGATCGCGGGGGAGGCGTTCCGTCGGCTCGGTGGAGTAGAGGTCGTCGCTTCCGGCCGGGTTGTGGTAGACGCCGTCCAGCGCGTAGGCGGGGATCGTGACGAGGGAGGCGAGCAGGGCGAGCGCCATGACGGTGGCGGCCGACCGTAACCAGCTCATGTGGGGGGTGCTCCTGTCAGTCTGCGAACACGGGTCAGTCTGCGAACACGGGTGAGAGTCGGGACCAGTGCTCCGCCGCGCACAGGACGGGCGGGCGGTCGAGGGGCGCGGGCAGGCTCACCGTCTGCCCGCCGGGCAGGGTGCGCCCGGTCCAGACGTCGACCCAGCCACCCTCGATCTCAGGGAGGTAGGCGGATATTTCCGAAACGTCGGGCTCGGTGACGGGCGCCACCAGCAGCGCGTCGCCGAGCTTGTACTGCAGCGGATGCCGCCAGACCTGCGGATCGTCCGGGTGGTCGAAGAACAGTCCGCGCATCAGCGGCGCGCCGCCGCCGATCGCCGCCCGCGCCTGCTCGGCCAGGTACGGCACCAGCCGCTCCCGCAGCCCGGCCAGCCGTCGGAACACCGGGATCACCCGCTCGTCCCCGCTCTGGGCGGCGACGTTCCACGGCGTGCGGTCCCTGATGGGCGTGCGGTGATGGTTGAACTCGGAGTGGTACTGCATGATCGGCATGAAGGCCGAGGCCCCCGCCGCCCGCAGGTAGAGCTCGGCGTCCGGCACGGACCCGGAGAACCCGGCCAGGTCCCAGCCCCAGTAGACGATCCCGCAGGCCGAGGCCGTGATCCCGGCCCTGATCGAGGAGCGGAAGGCCTCCCATGTCGAGTCCTCGTCCCCTGCCCAGAAGGCGCCGTGCGGCTGCGACCCGGCGAACCCGGCCCGGCTGAACGTCACCGGCGCCTTGCCGCACCCGCGCAGCAGGTCGCCGAACGCGCGGGCGTAGTGCACGGGGAACAGCCCGTTGCCCGCCGCGCCGTCACGCCTGTCGGCGTAGCGCAGGTCATGGCCCCAAGCGTGCTCGCCGCCGTCGGTCTTGAACCCGTCGATCCCCACTTCCTCGACCAGGTAGCGCCGCTTGGCCGTCCACCAGTCGCGGACCACCGGCGAGGACAGGTCCGGCATGAGCGCGAGCGGGAACCACCAGCCCCGGTTGCGGTAGGGCCGGCCGTCGGCCTCGCGAACCCCGTAGCCGCGCTCGACGAGCTGGCGGGCGTCCACGGCGGCCTGGTGACGGGGATGGGGGCGCATCTTCTGCAGCGGGATCTGCCACAGCAGCACCTTGACGTCCCTGCTGTGCAGCTCGTCCACCATGCCCTTGGGGTCCGGCCACGGGCCGTCCGCCGGGAAGGTGTAGTCGGCCAGCTTGTGGGGCACCTCCGACGGCTCGTACGCGGCGCCGCGGAAGGCCGTGAACGTCGTCTCGTCGCTCCACGCCTCGATGACCAGCGCGCCCACGGGGATGCCGTGCTCGCGGTGCCGGTCCATCTCGGCCAGCACACGTTCCTGGGTGTTCCACTCGTTGCCGCTGGCCCACAGCCGGAACACCCACGACGGCAGCTCGGCCGGGCGTCCCACGTCGTCGAGGAAGTCGCGCAGCACGTCAGCGGGCCGCTCGCCGCCGTAGAAGCGCACCCCCAGCTCGTCGCTGGTCTCCGCCTCGACGATGATCCTTCCGGGCCGTGCGGCGCCGACGTCGTACCAGGTACGCCGCGAGGTCTGGACATGCCAGCCCCAGGTCCGCGATCCGCCCACGACCATGGCGTACGGCATGGGCAGGTAGGTCCGCCCGTGCGCGCCCTGCGCCTTGTACTGCTCGAAGACCACCGCGTCCAGGGAGCGGCCCCGCTGGTCCACGGCGTCGAACCGCTCGCCGAAGCCGACCACGTGCTCCTCCGGCTCCAGGGTCAGCTCGAAACGTACCCGCAGCGGGCCATCGGCGTCGGCGAGCCAGCGCACGCTGCCCGGCACGATCCGGTCGGCACCCGTGACCTCCAGCTTGCCGCCCGCCTCCGACCAGCTCGCCGCCGTCACCTCATACCAGCGGCTGGTACGACGCGCGCCGTCGCCGGTGGTGGCCACGAAGCGGTAGGCGTAGCGGCTTCCGGCCCGAAGGGCGGGGGTGCGCACGCCCCAGGAACCCGCGACGGCCCGTGCGGCGCGCGCCTGGGCGGCAGCCAGATGACCGCCGTCCGCGTCCGTCTCGATCAGGTGACCCGCGTCCCGCCTGGTCAGAGGCAGTTCGACGGGCGCGGATCCGTCCACGGCCCACTCGCAGACCACGGAGGACACCCGCGCCGACGCCCGCACCCGCAGCTCCACGGGCTCACCGTCCAGCGGCCTGGCGGGAACACGCTGATCCTCGCTCTCCGCGTACGGATGCCCCGAGCCGTGGGGCCTGTGCCTGATCACGCCGTCACCCCCAGCTCGTCGGCGAGGACGAGATACATGCCGTGCGACCACAACAGCGGCGTGGCCACCGGGCCCCAGCGCTCCAGCCACTCCTGCCGCCGATCCGGGAACAGCAGCAGGTCGGATACCTGTTCGGGCAGGTCACCCGCGGGGGTCGCCTGCGCCGCCATCCACTCCAGGTAACGCGCCGCCTCAGCCCGCCGTCCCGCGCGGGCGTGGTTCCAGCCGAGGAACCCGGCCAGCAGCACCCACCGCCCGCCGCCGTAGAAGGTGTCGGCGAGGTAGCGGTACACGCCGCCGTCGCGGGCGAGCTGCCGCTCGACCTCGGCGACCGTCGCCTCGCCGACCGGATGCCCGGCCGGATACAGGCCGAACGGCTCCACACAGGCCAGCAGGCTCGCGTCCACCGCATCGCTGCCCAGCCATTTGCGCAGGTGCCCGCCCTCGGCGAGGCCCTCACGCGCCACGAGCTCCGCGATGCCCGCGACGGCCTCGGCTGCCGCCGCCGACTCCATCGCGCTCAGCACGCCGAGCGCGATGGCGGCCCGCAGGCCGGCGTGGACCGAGCCGAGCGTCGCCACATGGCGGTGCTCGACGTGCTCCTCCCACCAGTCGTAACAGGGCACCCGCCAGAACGCGGTCAGGTAGCGGGCCGCCGCCCTGACGCCCTTCTCGACGCCGGGCACCGCCCCGCCGTGCCGGACGCCGTGCTCACGCAGCGCCCACAACCACGTGCCGTACCCGTCGAGCTGGAAGTCCCACCAGTCGTCGTCGCCGTCCACGCCGTCCAGCGTGAACCGGGTCGGCAACATGTCGGCGGCCGAGACCGCCTCGCCGCGCCCCACGCGGGACACCAGCACGTCCACCTGGCCCGCGCGGTCGCCGACCACCCGGGCGCACCAGGCGTGGAAGGCGTCCGCGCCGGCCACGTCGCCGTGCCTGCTCACCCCCTCGGCGATGAACGCGCCGTCGCGCAGCCAGGAGTAGCCGCGGTAGGCGGAGAAGGTGGGGGAGGCCGGATAGGCCCCGGAAGGCGCCTGCAAACTCTTGATCACGTCGAGGCTGTGCGCGACGAGGGACAACGAAATCTCTCCTGAGTACGTAGAAGGGGAAGAGCTAGCCGAGCAGCGCGTCGACTTCGGCGGCGGCTGCCTTGAGCGCGTCCTGCACGGACTTGCGTCCGGCCGCCGCCTCGCCGAGCTCCTTGGTCACCGCGTCCTGCATCTCCTGCTGGCGCTTGATCACGGGAGGCAGCGCGATGGACTTGAGCGAGTCGAAGACCGCCTGCCGGTTGGCCGGCTTGGGGTCCTTGAGGTAGCCGGACAGCACCTGCTGGTCGGAGACCGGCGGCAGCTCCCACGACGACTGGATGCGGGTGGTGGCCGCGGTGTCCGAGGCGGACAGGAAGCGGGCCCAGGCCCAGGCCTCCTTACCGTGCTTGGTGGTGGAGGAGGCGGCCACCGCGTTGTGGAAGACCGCGCTGGCCTTGGCCGAGTCACCCGGCTCGACGACCACGTCCCAGCCGAACGGCACGTCCTTCATGCCCGCGAACTGCCAGATGCCGTTGTGCCACATAGCGAGCTTGCCGGACTTGAACAGGTTCGTGTCGTAGTCGGCGGTGCCGCCGATCTCGGCCTCGGTCGGCATCGTCTTGCCCACCTTCGACACCAGCCAGGTAGCGGCCTTGACGCCCTGCGGGCTGTCGAACGCCGACTTCTTGCCGTCTGCCGACAGGAACTCGCCACCCGCCTGCTTGAGCGTCTTGTAGAACTCGAAGAACTGCACCGGCTGGAAGTCGCCGAACACGCCCTTCTTCTTGTCGGTCAGCTTCGCCGCGGCGGCCTGCTCATCGGCCCACGTCCAGTCCGCGGTGGGCGGGGCCACCCCCGCCTTGTCGAACAGGTCCTTGTTGTAGAAGAGCACGACCGTGGAGAAGGAGGCGGGCAGCGCGTACTGCTTGCCGTCGTGCTTGAAGGCGTTGAGCGACTCCTGGGCGTAGACGGAGGTGTCGCCGTCGCCCGCCACGGTGGCGAGGTCGAGCAGAGAGCCGGCGCCCGCGTAGGTGACGAAGTTCTCGTAGTTGAGCTCGAACGTGTCCGGCGCGGTGCCGCCCGCGATGCTGGTCTGCAGCTTGGTGAAGTACTGGTCGAAGGGGGCGGTCTCGACGACCACGTCCACGTTCGGGTTCGCCTTCTCGAAGGCCTTCTCGATCGTGTCGAGGTCCTTCACATGGTCGGGCGCGGCCGAGAAGGTGAAGTAGCGCAGCGTCACCTTGCCGCCGGCCTCAGTGGTGGTGCCCTTGGTGGCCGATCCCTGCGAGCAGGCGGTGGCGAGCAACGCGACCGCGGCGACGGTAGCAATGGTGAATTTCTTGGACATGGGGGGATTCCTTTACTTGAGCCCGCTCTGCGCGACGCTGGCGATGACGTGCTTCTGCGCGAAGACGTACAGGATGAGGATCGGGACAACACTGACGACAGAGCCCGCCATCACCACGTCCCACTGCGTGGTGAACTGGCCGTGCAGGGTTGCCAGGCCCAGCGGCAGCGTCATGAACTCGGGCGACTTGATGATGATCAGCGGCCACAGGTAGCTGTTCCAGCTGGCCATGAAGCCGAAGATGGCGAACGTGGCCAGGGCCGGGCGGATCAGCGGCAGCACCACGTACAGGAAGATGCGGAAATGTCCGGCGCCGTCCAGGACGGCCGCCTCGTCGAACTCCCGGGGCACCTGGTTGATGGCCTGCCGCAGCAGGAACACGCCGAACGCCGAGGCGATCGTCGGCGCGAGCAGCGCGAAGTACGTGTCGACCAGGTTGAACGTGCGCATCTCGATGAACAGCGGAACGACCAGCACCGGCAGCGGCATCATCAGCGTCGTGAGATAGACCGCGAACAACGCGCCCCGGCCCGGGAAGGGCAGCCGGGCGAACGCGTAGGCCGCCATCGTGCTGGTGACCAGCTGCAACGTGGTGGAGGCGGCGCCGATCCAGGCGCTGTTGAGCACGATCCGCCAGAACGGCAGCGTCTCCAGCAGCCTGCCGTAGGCGTCCAGGCTCGCGCCCTCGGGGGTGAAGTCCGGCGGCACGGCCAGTACGGCGTCGCTCGGCGTGATCGACGTGATCAGCGCCCAGGCGAACGGGAACAGCATGACCAGTGTGCCGAGACCCACGAGCAGGAAGCGCAGGACCTTACCCATAGGTGACCCACCGCCTCTGGCCCCGGATCTGCACGATGGTCACGAGCAGCACGAGCACGAACAACAGCCAGGACAGCGCGGAGGCGGCGCCGGCCCTGCCGTACCGGAAGGTGAGGTCGTAGATCTGCGAGACCACCACCTGCGTCGCGCCGCCCGGCCCGCCGCCCGTCATGATCTTGACCTGGTCGAACACCTGGAAGCCGTTGATCAGCGAGATCACCACCACGAAGAACGTCGAGGGCGACAGCAGTGGCAGCGTGATGTGCCGGAACCTGCGCCAGGGCGTGGCGCCGTCCACCATGGCGGCCTCCTGGAACTCGCGGGGGATCGCCTGCAGTCCCGCCAGCAGGATGATCATCACGAAGCCCAGGTCCTTCCACGCCGAGGCGAGGATGATCGACGGCATCGCCCAGTCGGGGTCGGTCCACCAGCCGGGCCCGCTCACGCCGACCAGGCCGAGCGCCCAGTTGACGACGCCGCTGGCCGGGTTGAGCAGCCATTTCCACATCAGTGCGACGACCACCCAGCTCGTGATCACCGGCAGGAAGTACACGCCGCGCAACAGGCCGCGCGCGGGCATCGCCCGGTTGAGCAGCACCGCGAGTCCCAGGCCACCGAGGTAGACGAGCGGCAGGTAACCGGCGATGAAGTACAGCGTGTGCAGGAACGCGGCCCTGGTGTCGGGGTCGCCGATAAGCTCGACGTAGTTGTCCAGGCCCACCCACCGCATGTCGGTGATGAGGTCCCATTCGTGCAGGCTGGTCCAGAACGAGCCGACCATCGGGATCAACGTGTAGAGGGTCAGCGGCACCAGGCTCGGCAGCAGGAACACCGCGACCGTGCCCGCGTGACGCCACCTGCCGCGCCGCCTCGGGCGCTCGTGGGTGACCCGCGGTTTGGCCGGGGCATCGGGAAGCGCCTGCCGGACGCTCATGAGGCCGCTCCGATCAGGCGGGCGCGGACCAGGCGGCCCTGCTCGCCCGCCGCGCCGGCGGCGTCGAACGGGGTGGCCAGCACCAGTGCCGCCGCCCCCTGGGCCCAGCTCGTGTCGTCCCAGCTCTCCACCTCGACGGAGATGTCGCGCCGCCCGGGATACAGCTGTTCCCGCAGCGCCGGTTCGAAGCCGGTACGCCACAGCGGCCAGTCGGCCGTGCCCTCGCCGAGCACCACCACGACCTCGGGGTCCACCACGTTGATCAGCCCCGCCGTGGCCCGGCCCAGAATCGCCCCGGCCTCGGCGAACACCTCACGCGCCCCCACGTCGCCACCCGCGGCGGCCCGTCCGAGCGCGTCCACCGCCCCGAGCGGGTCGCGCGGGTCCGGTTGGAGGTCGCCCGTCCTGGCCTCGGCGGCTTGCCGGTCGGCCGTCCTGGTGTGGGCGGCGGCGAGCAGGCCCGCCGAGCCGACGAACGCCTCCAGGCAGCCTCGGGCGCCGCAGCCGCACGGCGGGCCGTCGGGGGCTACCGGCAGGTGGCCGAACTCGCCCGCGCCGCCCCGGGCGCCCCGGTAGACCCGGCCGTCCGCGACGATCGCCGCGCCGACGCCGCGCCCGATCGTCAGTACGAGGAAGTCACGATGCGTGCGCCCCCGGCCGTACAGGCGTTCGGCCGCGGCCAGCGCGTTCACGTCGTTCTCGACCAGGACGGGCAGGTTGAGCCTGCGGCGCAGCCGGTCGCCCACCGGCATGGCCTGCCAGCCGAGCGTCGGCGCGTTGACCGTGCCGACCGCCTGGTCGTCCACGCTGCCGGGTACCCCGACCCCGACCCCCAGCAGCGGTGGAACCCCGGAGATCTCGCGGACCACCGACTCCACCGCGTCCGCCAGCTGGTCGAGTGCGCCGGGCGCCGCCGGGTCGTACGGCGTCTCCCAGGAGCCGAGCACCTCGCCGTCGAGCCGTACGTCCACCAGCACCAGGTGGTCGGCCGTCACCTTCACGCCGAGCGCCCGCCCGGCACTGCCCACCACGCCGAGCCGCTGGGCCGGACGGCCGCCTCGCGACGGCTTGAGATCCAGCTCCTCCAGCATCCCGTGCCCGATGAGCTCCTTGGTGAGCTGCGTGACGGTGGCCGGGCTGAGATCCAACTCGCGGGCTATCTCGCTGCGGCTCAACGGGCCGACCGTGCCCAGGAGAGCGAGAATCGCCGTCCTGGTGAGGTCGCCGCGGTCCGTGCCTGCCATGTGAGACGACTTTCTTTAGGAATAAAGTTAGTGGTGAAGATAGTGCGGCCCGGCCATCCTCCTGTCAAGAGCCCGAAACCTTACTGAAACCTTGATGGGGTTCGCCGCCCCTGACCTGCGATCTCACGGGTAGTGGGCGGACATGGAACACATCCGCACTCCTGACCTGTCCATCGGCTACGAGGTCTCGGGCCCGCAGGACGGATGTCCGGTCGTGGCCGTGCACGGCTGGCCGGATGACATCCACTGCTGGGACGGGACTGCGCCTGCCGATAATTACATCCGCCCAGGTCATGACTCTGCGAGGGCTTCGCGTGGCGGCGCAAGCTCTGGCCACTCAGGACACGGAACCAAGTGCGGCAGGATGATCGGCCGTGCTCCTTCGCCTGGCCTACCTGACCGTCACGAACACATTCGCCGCACTGCGGTTACTGCCCATGAGCGATCGCGACAAGGATGTCGAGATTCTCGCCCTGCGCCACCAGATCACCGTCCTTGAACGCCAACTCGGCGCTGACACCAAAGTAAGATTCGCAGCCGAGGACCAGGCCTTTCTCGCCGCGCTCCTGACCTCGCTGCCGCGCGAGGTCCTGCGCCTGTGCGGTGCCAAAACGCGGATACCGCTGCTGAGCTGGGCGTTTGCAGGGAGATCAGGCTGCTCTGCGGTACTCGTTGATCACATCTGTGACGCTCACGCTCGGCGTTGAACGAATATCTCGATCACTACAACGACCATCGGCTTCATCAGGGTCGTGGGCAACGGCCACCCAATCAAGATGTGCATGTGTTGGTGCCGATGGAAGGCCGGATCGAACGCCACAAGGTACTCGGAGGAGCGATCAAGAGTACCGCCGAGCCACATAGCTCGGTCGAAGAAGCCCCAGCTCAAACCACGTGCGCGAGTATTGACGCCCTACAGGATGCAGGGGGCCGGTGAAGGCGGATCAGCAACATCCTCTGCCGCAGAGTCCACAAAGGTTGGACGCAAGCTCGCAGACGAGTGTACCGCTCGCATCACCCTTCGCCCCCTTCGGTGGCCCCCTTGCACAGGTACTGCCAGATGTCTTTGATCCGGGCCGTGTCGCAGGCGATCAGCAGCGGCACTACGTGGTCGGACAGGTAGCGGCGACCGCCGGCTCACGCCCGTTGTGGTGGCGTTGCCGACTCCGGTCATCCCTGGTGTCGGTCACGGTCTTGAGGGTCACGTGGTTGCGGCCCGGACTGGTCACGATCACCTTGGCGTCGGTGATTCTCACAGTGGGGTGTCCTTCTCGTTCGGGGGGCTCTTCAGGGTTGTGCTCAGTTCTGCAGCGGCATGAGGTGGTCGGCGAACTCGTCGAGCCAGCGCTCGGCCGAGGGCACGGGCGTGGCGGGCCGTACGACGAACTTGGTGATCCCGGCCTCGACGAAGCGCCCGATCAGGTCGCGGGCGGCGGCCCAGCCGACCGGGACGATCTCGGCGGGGTCGGCGCCCGGGTTGCGCCTGGCGATGGCGTCGATTGCGGTGGCGGGGATCTCGGTCGCGGCTACCGCGAGGCTGGTGCCGTAGTGGTCGGCTTCGATCTCGCGGCCGGCCTCGGCCGCGTGCGCCGCGATCGCCGTACGGCCGGCGGCGGCCTGGTCCGGGGTGAGGAAGCTGGCCAGCCAGCCGTCGGCGAGTCGGCCGGCGCGGCGCAGGGCGCGCTCCCCGCTGCCGCCGACCCAGATGTCGAGCGGCCTGGCCGGCAGCGGGCCGACTCCGGCGTTCTCCACCGTGAAGAACTCGCCGTGGAAGGTCACCTTTTCCTGCCGCAGGAGCAGCCTGAGGAGTTCGAGCGACTCGTCGAACACCGCGCCGCGTGGCCCGGGAACGGGGAACGCTTCCCGTTCGGCGGGCCTGGCCGGCGTCAGCCCGAAGGCCGGCAGCACGCGCTTGGGGGCGAGCGCGGCCAGCGATGCGAGTTGCTTGGCTACCCGTACCGGGTGGCGGCCCGGCAGGATCGCCACCCCCGTGCCGACCTTCAGCCTGCGAGTGGCGGCGAGCGTGTAGGCCATGCCGACGATGGGCTCGACGGACGGCCCGTGGACGATCTCCGACAGCCACAGGGAGTCGATCCCGAGAGCCTCGGTCCGCTTCGCGAGCCCGGCGAGGTGGCCGGGGGTGTCTCCAGGTGGCGGCGCTATCCCGATCCGTACCTTCATCGGCCCATTATCTGGCTCGGACTGCGCGGGCCTGCTGATGCGGGGTGCTGGAACCGGGCGGGATGAACATCTGGCACGACACCGGCCCTACGACCTAGGAGACCGTATTCCACTTCCACCTTCATCTGCTTTCCCGCTACACCCCCGAGGATCTGAGGCAGGCATGGACGCATCGGGAGCTGCCGCTGTCATCGGTGTCGCCGCTGGGCCGATCACATCAGAACCGCCGCGGCGTCCTGAAATTGGCGCCGCTCCCGGCGCCGTCCACGTGGTTTGTCCCACGTGGGCGGCGCAGGGGGTGACAGTTGGAACTATCGACGACCTCGATCCGAGCGGGCAGCTTGCGCTGCGGGGATCTTTGAGTTGCGTCCAGGGTGGAGCACGTGCCGAGCACCGCCACTGTCATCTATGGATGGTGCTGGCGTGTGCGGAGCGAGAAATCCATTCCGGGAAGCAGCGATGCAACGATCGAATAGGACGGCCACCGTGCTCGGTGTGTGCTCGTACGCCCCATCACACGTCGTCAGGGCCCGGCACCGTCTGACACGCAAAATGCGTGGAGGTGGCACGAACCACCACTAGACGGCACTGCGCGACACTAAAAGATCTTGCTTCTAATCCGACGGTCGCAGGTTCGAATCCTGCAGGGCGCGCTTATCTTCACCAGGTGATCCACAAGTTGACCTGGTCCTTGTGTTCGAGTCCGTTTGGTGGGGCGAAGCTGGGACGACGAAGGATGATCTTTTGGCGTGGGTTTCCCAGCGCTTGAGGAGTGCTCCTGCCTGCGCTGTCGGAGCATCGGACGCACGGGTCCGGGGCGTTGGGTGTGTAATCCGATGGATCGTTCTGTTGGAACCGTGTGCTGCAAGGCCTATATCGTGGCTCTGACCTGCGATAATGTATCTGTGGTGCGGGTTGCCGTGGGAGAAACTCCAAGGGCGCTGTGCTCGGTGCGTGCTCGCGCGCACAGACTGCGCTCCGTCGGCGGCAGGCGTAGCGCTGACAGAATCGCTCGATCGGCTCAGTCCGGCTTCGGCCGGGAGATCTGACGCGTCAGCACGGCCACCTCATGCCGGAGCACCATGATCTCGACGTCCTTGGGCGCCTGAGGCGCCCACGGCCGAGGAGTACCAGCCAGCCGAACACCCGAAGCATGATCAGATACAGCAGGCAACCAACACAGGGCGCGATCTTGCCGGCACAGTGGCTGAAGGTCAAAACCGCAGATCAGCATCACGCAACGGATTTGAAGCAGTACACGCCGCCTCCGAGAAGCTGATCACCGTCTTACTGCTCCGCCATCCATTCCAGCAGGTTGACGCGCCAGTCAACGGCGACGGACGTCCTGCCAATCCCGGTCGGACGAACCAGGTCGAGGCGTTCGATGGCGTGTTCGTTGACGGTCCAGTGCACGATCAGATGGTTCGGCTCGTCCCGATGGCGCCAGTGGGCGATCTTCGTTCGCACGGGGTCGAACAGTTGATCCATGAGCGTATCTTGTTCGCTGTGCTGCTGCTTGACGAAGGCTCGCCGGGTGGGCGTGCCTGGCTTGGGAATGTGCGAGGTGGCGATATGCCAGATACGGACCACATCGTCGGGTTCATCATCGGGAAGGTAGAGGATGAGCCCGCTCATCGCGAGGACGCTCGTGTCACTTGCGTCTGAGTCCTCTTCAGCCTCCAGCTTGAGGGATTTAAATACCTGGACGGCCTTTCGGCGGATCATATGCTGGTATAAGTGTTTGTCGTCTTGATACTCCCATCCAGCACGTTCGTGCAGGTCGATGGCCGTTTTGATGCCCTCAATTAAGGCGTTGCGGACCTTTGGCCAGACGTTTTCGGTGCGGGCTAAAACGGCTTCTTTCGAATCATCTCTGCCCATTACCTGAATGTATTACGACATGCTTCGCGACTTGTTAAGCAGCGTGCTGGTGTTGATCAATTGCCAAAAAAGCATTAGCGGGCATAGAGCAGACTTCGGCGACACATCATGGAGGGCGTCTTCTCGCGGCGAGTTTGCTTCGTCGGCAACCGGTACAGGCGGATCCAATGCCTGGGCGGTCACAAGGAGACGACGACTGCCTCGATAACGCCTCCGCACAGCTTGCCCTCCCGCGCCGCTTTGATGAGTGCACCCACGACCGTGTGCGGATCTCGGTCCGCGGTCTTGGTCAAGCCGAGGATGCCTGCATACAAGACGAGCTTGCCGGCTGCCGAGACAAGCTGCCTCCACTCAGGGGCTCTACCTACAGGCCGCTCCGTGGCTATGACCTGGGGGCACTGGCCGAGTGAGGAGATCCAGGACGTCCTGGGCGATGGCCCGCCCAAGAAGGAGCTAGGAGCCCTTCTCAGCAGGATCCAATTCCACCGCGCGCTGCCGCGGGACACCAGGGCGCTCGGTCACGGGCTGTTCGAGGCTCAGCTTACGTATGCCAGCAACGAGTATCGGCTGTACTTCGCGTACGGGCCCGGGGGAGAACATCTCCTGCTCGGGCTGGCCTTCCACAAGAAGGGAAGCCAAGGCGCTCAGGACCGAGTCATTACCGTGGCGAGGGATCGTCTAGCCGATTGGCTGCAGAAATATAAGGTGAACCCGATAAGAGGAGGTCGACTGTGATGGACCCTCACGTCGCAGAACTGCTAGGCATCGACCTGGACGATCCAGAAGTACAGCGCGAGAACGCTGCTATCGACCGCGACATGCAGCTGATCGAGAAGCTTGTAAGGATTCGCAGAGATCGCGGGCTCACCCAAGCCGAAGTCGCCGAACGGATGGGGCGCAGCCAGCCAGCCGTCTCTGACTTCGAACGCCTGGGCGGCGACCCGCATCTGTCGACCATACGTCGGTATGCGCTGGCGATCGGAGTCGAGGTCATTCACGCAGTGGCCGTACCTGGCAGCACCTCAACGACCAGCTCCGCGCCCACGCGGCTCCAACTCCGGCCGGCTGGTCTTGGGGTTCAAGGGGAGACCACGGGATCGCTCAGCGTTGACTTGAAGCAGGCAGCGCGGTGATCCACGGCTTCCTTGTGCTCGCCGACTCCGTCTCAACCGACACATCGTCGGGCAAGGTGCATATGCTCGGCGCGGGATGGTCGCTGACAGGTCCAATGGTCCCGCCTTCGGCTGTCGCTGGATTCCTTCGTATCCCATGGGATGAAGCTGGAAGGCAGGTCCAGTTTCGCCTGCACCTAGTCGATCAAGATCGTGAGCCAGTCAAGCTGCTCCACGACGATGGGCAGAGTCGCGCGATCGTGTTCGAGGGGGCCCTAAGCCTGCAGAACGCACAACCTGCAGACGAGCTTTCAAAGAATCTGCCAGTGAACGTCAGCTTCGGCCTGTCCATACCACCCCTGCCGCTACCGGCCGGCCAGGTCTACCAATGGATGTTCGACATTGGTGAGACCGAGGTGGCTGCGGTGCAGTTCGCGGTGCGGTCACAAGACGTAACTGTCGCCGATGAGCCCCACAGCGGCGAGCCCGAGTGACGGACGGGTAGCCATCCTCCACTCGACCGTCAAGGCAGAACACGGGGCAGCTTGGCGATGTAGGCCTCAAGAGCGGTCAATGGAACGCGCAGCTTGGTCGTCTTGCTGCCTTTCCGGGCTATGTCGACGGCTTCCAGAACCCCGTCGCTGATGAGTGCATAGACGGTGACGGGGGCTCAGCCCAAGCTCCACGGCCGTCTGCGGGATCGTCAGTAGGGGAAGTCGCTCGTCTCGTTCTCTCATGGACTGACGGAGCGCGTCACGACACAACGTGGGGCAGTCCGGCGATGTATGCCTCGAGGGCTGACGCCGGGATGCGCAGGGTCCGCATACTCCCTGGGCGAGCTACATCGACAGCTTCGATGAGGCCGCAGCTGATCCGGTTGTAAACAGCATCCTTTCTCAAGCCGAGTTCCCTCCCAGCCTCCGGGATCGTCAGAAGCAAAGGAAGGCGATCATTCTGCTTGTCCGTCTTCGGAGAGCGGCTATCGGACAACGATGGGTCGCCGGAAGATCGGCGAGACTTGCCTGCACGGTGGGTTCCATTGGGATCTGAACGCATGCCATCACCGCCCAGAAGTAGGGTGCTCAACTGCAACTACTACAATGTGTAGCCAGATAGATGCATTTGACTACGTAAAGTGATGATCTCGGCTCCAATCTGCACGGCCGAACGCGGAAAGCCCAGGCCCAACAGGCGCTGGGGCTCTCTGCTGTTCCAGGCCAGGTCACCTACGACCCTCGCCGTGGGCCCGGGTCACCTGGGCGAGCAGCGCCTGGGCGAACGCCTCCGCGTCGTCGGGGCTGAGCGGCTCGTCGCCGTCCCGGTAGACGATGATCCGGGGGCCATGCTCCGGCTCACTCACCATGCCGACGTAGGGGCCGCAGCCCGTGGTCGAGCCGGGGATGGGGATGGCGGTGGCGTTGCACAGGTCGTCGCCAGCCTGTACCGCTTCAAAATTCATCGCATAAGGCTTGAGCTGGGAGTCCTCCGGAGTGGCTACGTGGCTCGGTGGTACTCGTTGATCAGCCCGTCGAGTATCTTGCGGCGTTCGATCCGGCCTTCCAGCGGTACAACGGTTTGCTCATCGTGATCGGGTGGTCGCTGCGAGCGGGACTGGTGCGGGCGATGACCGTTGTAGTGGTCGACATACTCGGTCAGCACCGAGCGCGTGCCGTTCGTTATAGATCAGCATGCGGTCGGTGCACTCGGCTCGTACGGTGCGCACCCATCGCTCTGCGTAGCAGTTGGCCCGCGGTGTGCGCGGCGGGGTCTTCACCACTGTCACGCCGGCGCCAGCGAAAACCGCGTCGAACACCTTGGTGAACTTGGTATCTCGGTCGTGGATGAGGAAGCGGAAGGAACCGACTCGGTCGCCGAGGTCCATGAGTAGGTTGCGGGTCTGCTGGACCGTCCACGCTCCGGTCGGGTGGGCGGTCACACCGAGGATGTGAATGCGCCGGGTGGCGATCTCCATCACGAACAGCACGTACAGGCGTCTTAAGGAAATTGTGTCGACGTGGAAGAAATCGACGGCCAGCAGCCCCTTGGCCTGAGCGCGTAGGAAGGTCCTCCACGAGGTATCGGTGTCTCGGGGAGCCGGGCCGACCCGCCGGCCCCGCAGGATCCGCTGCACGGTCGCTTCACTCACGCGATAGCCGAGCCGGGCCAGTTCACCATGCACCCGACGGTATCCCCAGGCCGGATTCTCCCGCGCCAGGCGCAGCACCAAGTCCCGGACCTCCTGGTTCATCCTCGGGCGGCCGGACCGGCTCGGATACGTCCACCGATCTCGGATCAAGCGCCGGTGCCAAGCCAGCAGGGTGCCCGGCGTCACCAGCCGATGAGCCCGCAACCTCGGCGGCAGGAGTCGCGCCAGCGCGGCCAGGACCGCTCGATCGGCCCAGTGGGGCTTGGGTCGGACGACCTGACGCCGCAGCACCGCCACCTCATGCCGCAGCACCATGATCTCGACGTCCTTGACCGCCTCGCTTCGGCCCAGGAGTACCAGCCAGCCGAACACCCGGACCACGATCAGATACAGGAGATGGACAGACACGAGAACTGATCTTGCCCGTACCGCCGTATCAGGTCGATCCGCAGGTCAAGCACCCTGCGATGACTTTTGAAGCGGTACAGGCTGGTTCGGAGCTCTAATTGACCACAGCATTTTCCGACGGGTAGACCGGGGTCCGTCCTTCCTGAGGAGCGCCGGTGCGGATCGTCTACTCCCGTTCGTCCACCGCGACCCAGTCCCTGCTGCGGCAGCGGCACATCCTCACCGAGACCGGGCTGCTGGTCCGGACCGAGGGCGTCGCCGAGGGGTTCCACCCGGCCGAAGGGGTGCGGCTGTTCGAGGACCCGGCGACCACCTCCAAGATTCCCGCGCTTGAACGGCCCGCGTTCGCCAGGATCGCCGCCGCGCACCCCGGCGACACCCTCACGGTGTCGGAGTTGTTCCGGCTCTGCCGCGACCTTATCGACATCCACGCCGTACGCGACTGGTGCCAAGCCTGCGGCGTCGTGCTGCGGGTCCTGTCGGGCCCGCTGCCCAACTTTCACGATCTGGCCGCCAACGATGCGACGACAGCCCTGATCATCAACGTGATCACCGCCGTGGAGCAGTTCCAGTGCGACCTGTAAAACGAGCTGACCGCCAAGGGGGTCGCCGCAGCGGAGGCCGAAGGCCACTACCGCGGCCGGCCGCCCGCGCTGACCGGCGCCCAGCTTGAGGACGTGCGATCGGCGTTCTGGGACCACGGCACCTCGATCGCGGCCCTCGCTCGCGCATGGAGTGAGCCGGGCCGGCCGTCCGGACCGCGCTGGCCGGCTGCTGCCCGACCAGCCGATCCCATCCCCTCGCTCATACTGACCGAGGGATGTACACGCAGCGCAGGACGACCCTGCCGAAGCAGCCAGCTAAGTTGCTCGCGGGCGCCGCCAACGGCTGTCCACAGGTTCCTCAACCCCGAGAGCGGCGCCGAACTCCGCCAGCTGGCCCGCCAGATCGCCACTGACCCCGCCGTGTGGACGCCCGCGCTGGCCGCCCTGGTCACCGATCTGTTCAAAGAGATGGCACCCGCCTGGGACGCCGAGCACGCCACCGGCCGCCTGGACTTCCTGACCGACGCCCTGGACCGCGGCGGCCCGCTGCCGAACGGGATCTGCCTGGAACTCGGCGCGGGCACCGGCCAGCCCGCCCCCCGTCGTCCTGGCACATGCCCGTCGCGGGTTCGTCGTGGTTGGCGTCCTCAGCGCTGTCCTGGATGAGACCACAGTGCCTCGCCGTGCGGCGTACGCGGTGTGCGAGTCGGCCTGCCACCGCGCGAGCGAGCTGCTCGGCCATGCTCTCGGCGAGCACCTGGTCCGCCGCTACAGAGGTGGGACCCGGCGTCAGGACTTGGCGCAGCTGATCGCTCTCGCCCAGGCGGAGCTCGACTTCGCCGTGGTGGGAGAGGCGGGCCCGTTCGACGACGTGATGATCACGATGGGTGCGGCGCTAGGGGAGGTCCTGGACCGGGTGGCTGGTGAGGAGGCCGCACCGCCGCAGCTCCGGGACGCGGCGCGCACGGCTCGGGTTCAGGCCGATGTGCTGTGGAGTCACTATGGCGGGGACGCCGGCGGTGCCTGAGCTCCCGACCAGCCGGGCAGACTGCTGGTTGGCGGGGCGACCCAAGGCGCCATGTCCGCCCCGCAAGAGAGCCCAGCCAGTTACTGTTCATAGGGGCATGACCCAGATACGGCAGAAACTCGCCACGGGATGATCTTGAAGGCGGAGGCCTAGCTGTGTTCCTTTACGACGTTGTTGTCACCTCAACGTTGGCTGCCGGCGGCGCTGGCGGTATTTCACGGAGCCTTCGACGGCTCGGGCGGTGACGCCAATCTGCTGGCCGATCCAGCGATAGGACCGTCCGGCCTCGTGGTCGCGAAGGTCTCCACGTAGTCGATGGCCGTCTGCAACGCATCCTTCAGCGGAGAGATGTCCCGGGCGACCTGGGCAAGGAGCATGCCGCCCTGGAAGGCAGCAAGGAGCAGGTTGGCCAACTGCGCGGAATCTGCTTCGGCGCTCATGCGGCCGAGTCGCTGCATGTGCTGGATTCCATCGCGGAAGACGCCTCTCCACTGGTCGAACGCGCTCGCGAGTTCATCGTGAACGTCGAGGTCGGTCTTGATGATCTCGCTCGCGAGGGAGCCGAGGCTGCAGCCTTCCTGGTAGGCGCGTTCGTAACCGACGTAGAACGCCGCCCACTTCCGAAACGTGTCGAGGGTGTCGAAGCCGGAGAACTGCTCACTGCGATGGAGCGCTAGTATGCGCTCGGCCTGCCATGCGATCACTGCCAGGACGAGACTCTCCTTGGTCGGGAAGTAGTGGTTGAGCTGTGATCCGCCGACGCCGGCGGCGTGACGGACCTGCTCGTTGTTCGTGGCGTGGACGCCGTTGGTGTAGATGAGCTCCGCGGCGTGCTCCAGGATTCGGGCCCGCGTGGCCTGTCCCTTGTCGGTGAGCTTGCGAGGCTCCCGGGCTCCCTTCGTGGGCTTCATGCTTCACACGATACCGAATATTGGGCTTGACAGCCCAGTCGCGAGCAGTGTTCACTCTAAAAGTGGGCTGGCTAGCCCAAAACTTCGCCTGAGTCGGCTGACGACCATTCCCATCGATCGGAGTTGATTTCCAATGTCACGCCTTAGCGTTCCCTCTCCTGACGACGTCCCCGACGGGGCGAAGGGCATCCTCGACAGCGTCGGCGCACAGTTCGGCTTCGTCCCGAACATGTTCGCGACTCTCGCGTCGAACCCGACCGTCCTCGACGTCGTCATGACACTGCAGGGCACCTTGAGCCGGGTTCTGGACGCGAAGACGCGGCACACCATCGCGCTCGCCGTGTCGCAAGCCAACGGTTGCGATTACTGCCTGGCGATACACACATACGTATCGTCCGAACTCGGTGGCATGTCGAGCGATGACATCGACTTGGCCCGGGCCGGGAGCTCGATCGATCCCAAGCGCGCTGCGGTCGCTCGTTTCGCTCAGCAGGTGGTGGAGAGCCGCGGTCAGGTGAGCGACGCCGACCTCGCGGCTGTGCGAGGCGCCGGGTACACCGACCCGCAGATCCTGGCGATCGTCACGGTGGCGGTGCAGGTCCTGCTGACCAACTTCATCAACAACGTCAACCAGACCGGCATCGACATCCCCGCCGTCAACTCGGCCGGTACGCCCGGCTGATCGCCGGGACGCCCGTCGAGGCCGCGCACACAGCCCGGTAAACCCCTCACTGCCCCAAACGATCACTCAGGAAAGATGCGATATGCCAGGCTCCGAACTCTATGAGAAGTTCATGGCGCTACACACCCGCGACGGTGGCCTCGTCATGCCCAACGCATGGGACGGCCTCTCGGCGTTGATGCTGGCCGATGCCGGCTTCGAGGCGATCGCGACATCATCGGCGGCACTCGCCACCACACTCGGCCGGTCCGACGGACGTCACGAAGTCACCCGTGGCGAGCACCTCGAGCATGCGCGGCTGCTCGGCCGGCTCACCGGGCTGCCCGTCAACGGAGACTTCGAGGACGGCTACGGCGACACGCCTGAAGACGTCGCGGCGACCGTGGAAGCCGCCGTGGCGTCTGGCCTGGCCGGTATCGGGATCGAAGACACCTCGGGCAATCCCGATCAGCCGATCCGCGACTTCGACGAGGCAGTCAACCGCATACGCAGCGCCGTCGAGGCGGCCAAGGGGCGCATCGTCGTCACCGGCCGCACCGACAACTTCATCCAGGGGCGGCCCGATCTCGACGACACCATCCGGCGTCTGACGGCCTTCGCCGAGGCCGGCGCGGATGTGCTCTACGCCCCGTACCCACCCGACCTCGACGCACTCGTCGCGATCGTCACCGCCGTCGCGCCGACACCGGTCAACGTCCTCATCTCACCGGCGGACAAGGTACTGACCGTCGCAGAACTGCAGAAGGCCGGGGTCAAGCGCATCAGCTTGGGTCCAGCGCTCTACACCCACGCAATGGAGGCACTCGAACAGGCCACCAAGGCTCTCGTCGCGGGTGACCTCACCGCCGCGACGACAGGAATCAGCTTCGAGCGCATCAGCGAACTACTTGCCCGCGGCACGAACTAGCCCAAAACACCGCGAACCACCGCTCCTCACCCACCCATCGCAAGAAGAAGGCAGATTGACATGAATATCGACAAGCTCATGAACAAGCACCTCACCAGGTATTTCGACCCCAGCAAGACCATTCCGGAGGAAACCCTTCAGCAGCTGCTGAGGTTCCTGCGCTCCACGCCGTCATCGGTGAACGTACAGCCCAACCACTTCTACGTCCTCGCCACGCCCGAAGGCAAAGAGCGGCTCGCCAACAACCTGGGCGAACGATTCCAGGACAACGCCGAGAAGATCCTGAACGCGTCGCACACCATCATCCTTACCACCCGGGCAGATCTACCCGACAGCCACCTCGAGGCGGTGTTCACGAAGGAGAGGGCCGACGGCCGGTTCCCGGACCCGTCAAAGCAGGAGCTGTGGGAATCAATGACCCGAGACTTCCTCAACCTGCGCAACTACGGCTACAAGGACCTGAACCACTGGATGGAGAAGCAGACCTACATGGCGGTGGGCCTGACCATGATGGCGGCCGCTGAGCTCGGCGTCGAGGCCACGCCGCTCGAAGGGTTCGACCCGACCAGTGTCGACAAGGCGTTCAAGATCCGCGAGACCGGACACAGCACGACGGTGCTGCTGGCCCTCGGCTACCCCGACCCGGAGAGGGTGTACACCACGCCGATCTCGCGATTCGACGCCGACCGGCTGTTCACCTTCATCTAAACACCCACCCGGAAACCAAAACCCACAACAACACATAGTGCTCGTAACACGATCTTGTTGAGGTTGCCGGCGTGCGGGCGCCGCCGTTCGTGGCGGCCATGCGGGAGACGCCACCTTGGGCCTTGGCCGGCGGTTAGGGCACTCGGATCGACAGAGGAGTTGATCACCTTGGACGGACAGGAGCTGCAGAAGATCGCGGGCGACTGCACTGTGGGACTGCCCGGCGCCCACCTGGAGCATCGTTTCGGCTCCGACTGGAAGGTCTACAAGGTGCGCGGCAAGGTCTTCATGCTCATGACCGACATGCCGGGGCGCCCCGTCGTGATCCTGAAAGCTGATCCGGATGACGCCGCAGCCCTGCGTGAGCAGTACGCGGACATTACCCCCGGCTATCACATGAACAAGAAGCACTGGATTACGGTGGAAGGCGGGGGCGCCATCGACGAGAAGCTGGTGAAGGAGCTCGTGATCGACTCCTACCGTCTCGTGGTCGGCGGGCTTCCCAAGTCCGAGCAGCCCGTGGATCCGCGCACCTACGGCCGCCGCGCCTGACCTTCGACATGCCCATCAGCGGCGAGAAGCTCCAGGACAGAGCGCGCGACACGGCACTGGCGATCGGCCACCGACCGGCGAAAGTACCCGAACCGCCACGCACACCAGGCCCATGACCTGCGAATTCACGATGCACGCGGCTCATCGGCCTGCAGCCTCATCTGCTGGAGGCGGCTGGAGAAGCACCGCTCGTGATCGTGTTACGAACACATACGAGGAAGAAGACGATCTCAATGAAAGCCATTGTGGTAACCGACCAGGCCGCGGGAACGGCCGGGATGACGCTGACGGAGCGGCCTGAGCCGCCCGCGGCGATCAACGACGTCATCGTTCAGATTCATGCATCGGGCTTCGTCCCGACAGAGATGGAATGGCCATCGACCTGGACCGATCGCGCCGGCCGTGACAAGACACCGTCGATCCCCGGCCACGAGCTGGCCGGAGTGGTCACCGCCCTCGGCTACGGCACGACGGGGCTGTCGGTCGGGCAGCGGGTGTTCGGCCTCGCCGACTGGCACCGCGACGGCACCCTCGCGGAGTACGTGGCGATTGAAGCACGCAACCTCGCACCGCTGCCCGGCGACGTCGACTTCACGGTAGGCGCGTCCCTGCCCATCTCGGGTCTGACCGCGTGGCAGGGGCTGTTCCAGCACGGCCGCCTTCAGGCCGGCCAGACCGTCCTCGCCCATGGCGCAGCCGGAGCAGTCGGGACGATGGTGACCCAGCTCGCACGTGAGGCCGGCGCTTACGTCATCGGCACTGGACGCGCCGCCGACCGTGAGAAGGCGCTCGACTTCGGCGCGCATGAGTTCGTCGACCTCGAGAACGACGCGCTGAAAGACGTCGGGGGCGTCGATCTGGTCTTCGATGTCATCGGCGGCGACGTCCAGAGGAGCTCGGCGGCTCTGATCAAGACCGGCGGGACGCTGGTGTCGGTCGTGGGCCCGGTCGAGGCCCGCCCCGCCGATGGCCTGGCGATCGATTTCGTTGTCGAAGCCGATCGCACCCAGCTGGGTGAGATCGTGCAGCGAGTCCGGGACGGGCGGCTGCGTACGAACATCGGAACCACCGCGTCCCTCGACAACGCGGTCGCAACCCTCAACTCAACCGAGCGACGCAAGGGGAAGACAGTCATTCGTGTACGCCCGTAGGGAGTGATGGCCACACTCTGATCGGTGGGGCCGAGCGGCCAGCCGAAGCGACTCGTCGCGGAGAGCAGCGTCGGGTCCGCCACGCGAACGGGTCATCTAATCCGTGCGGCGGACCCGACGGGTACACACATGACCTCCTCGAACAACGATATAGACGGGTGATGCACACATCCCAAAACGTTGACCGGCGCATCGCGTCAGCCCGCCTCGTCAACGTCTCCCTCGGGTCGGTCGGCAATCCTCACCGCACCTCGTCACAGACTCTCTTGATGCCGAGGTGGGGAGGGAGTCGGTGGTCTCTGCGAGCATGCCTTCGTATGGAAGAACCACGCGAGGTGGTGCGGGCGGCCCCAGCCGAAGGACCTCGCCGTCCCTCAGATCGAGGGCCTCGGGCACGAGCCCACGCTGTTCGGTCTGCTGTAAACAACCTCATGAAGTGATGTCGGGCAGGTTGGCCATGGCGAGGGCGGCGCTACCGGCGTTCAGCATGAGCTGGAGGTGGGCACCTCAGACAACAGACGCCGGGTGACGGCGTACACCATCGACAAGATCACGAAACCTGATCCCAGGTGAACCGGACCAGCCATTCGGCGCCCCAGAGCCCTTCCTCCCATCGGACGAAGGGCTCTGCGCTTGCAGTACTCGAGTTCTTGAGCCCCGCACCCGCTCCCGAGGCCAACCGAATGGCTCCCACGGGGAACCGGCCGGCAACCTATACCCGGTGCCGGAAGCGATCCAACCGGGCCAGAGTGATTCACATGATCCCCGCACACGTCCCCGACGAGCCACCGCACCTACGCCGACAGCTTCGACGTACTGGTCCTTTTCCGTAACGGCCCTGTCGTGTATAGGAAATTGGACTCTATGGTCCCGAACTCCCTGGCCAGCTCTGTGTGCTATCCCGACTCCTTCGGGACATTCCGGTCGCACGGGGCCGTCGGGTCACGATGGGTCACCCATCTGACCAAGTGCTCCATGCCGACGGCGGCCAGATTCACCCAGGCGGGGGTTGGGTGCCGCGTCAGAGCCTGAAGAGCAGGCCGTAGCGGTATCGCGTCTGGGAAGGGAAGGGCAGGTTCGACAGGGTAGGCCGCGAGGTCGCGCTGGAGACAGTGTCATTCCGCGGACACGGTGACCGGTCCGGCCCGGTGTCACGGGCTGGTCGGATCGACAGTCCGAGGATTTGGCAGACCTAAAACTGGACTATATAGTCCTGTGTTGGCTCATTAAGACTCCGCCTACGACACACGATCCACTGGACCACCGCCATCAAAGGAGCGGACACTGTCACGAGCGACGACGCGGACACCGACGACTACGACGGCGGCTTCAGACCGATTCGCGAAGTCCTGGCGGGAACCGCTCGACACCGTGGCCGAGCAGCTGGTGAAGGCACATGACTGACGTGCTATCGCAGGCCCCGGTCCTGCATCGGTTCGACGGCTTCAGACCTACGGAGGTGATATGCCACTCCTTCCACGCCCACGCCCGCGCTCCGTCCGCGCTCGGTGCACCCTCATCGTGGCGCTGTTCGCGATGAGCATCCTGGTGGTGCTCGGCGCGACGCTGGACCTGGCCATCCGCTCCCGGATCCAGTCCGGCGCCTTCCGCCAGGCCGAGCGGGTGGCCAGCCAGTGGAGCCCGGTCGCCCGCGGCGGCATCGTGCCACGATCGATACCCGCCGACCCGCCGGTCGACCTCATCCAGGTCGTGGACGTCTATCACCGAGTCGTGAACTCCAGCCGGGAGGCTTCTGCGACTCTGCCGCTGAGCCGGCTCCGGCCGCCGCCCGACGCCCGTGTCCAGCCCCACCGCGAGTGCCCGCCGAACGACCGGTGCATCCTGCTGCACGCCATCCGTTTGACCCCGGCACCGGACGCGGGTGTCGTCTACGCCGGCCTTCCAGAGCCGGACCTGCTGGCCACCCATCAGCTCGAGTACGCCCTCGCGGCCGGGATCGTCCTGGTCACCGGCATCGCCGCCTGGACCGCGTGGCTGCTGGTGGGGCGCGCGCTCCGTCCCGTCGAGGCGATCAGGACCCAGATCTCGCAGATCACGGTGAGCGACCTCAGCCTGCGCGTCCCCGAACCGCAGGGCAACGACGAGATCAGCCGGCTCGCCACCACCGTCAACCAGACGCTCAGCCAACTGGAGGCCGCGGTGGAGCAGCTACGCCAGTTCGCCTCCTCCACCAGCCACGAGCTGCGCACCCCGATCGCCGCCCTGTGCACACACCTGGAGGAGGCGCTGCTCTACCCGGACGACGTCGACGCCCAGGACGCGCTCCGCAGCTCGCTCGCCACCGCCGGCCGGCTGGAAGCGATCGTCAACGACCTGCTGCTGCTCGCCCGTCTCCGGGCCACCGATCCGCTACCACCGGAGAAGATCGATCTCGGCGAGCTCGTCTCCGCCGAGGTGAGCGCGCAGTCCTCGTCTGTGCCGATCAACGTCCACACGCTCGCCGGGCCGGAGATCCGCGGCTCGCGCATGCAGCTGATCCGCGTGCTGAACAACCTCCTGGCCAACGCTCTGCGGCACGCCGAGTCCGCTGTGGAGGTCAGCGTCGAGCCCGCCGACGACGGGGTCGCGGTCACGGTGACCGACGACGGGCCTGGCATCCCGCCGACCCACCGCGAACGCGTCTTCGAACGGTTCGTCCGCCTCGACGACGGCCGCCGCCGCGACCCCGGCGGGAGCGGGCTCGGCCTGGCCATCTCCCGCGACATCGCGCACGCCCACCACGGCACCCTCACCGTCGAGGACTCCCCACGCGGGGCCAGGTTCGTGCTGTGGCTGCCGTTCGTCAGCGGAGGTCCCGCAACGGCCACATCAGGGGCAGGCGCCTGACGCGGACCAAGAGCCGCATTTACAGATAGGCATTAGCCGGACGGCGCGTACGGCGGGAAGAGCCGCTCGGCGGCCGCGCCCGGCGAGGCCACCTGGCCGTCGTCCAGCCGGGCGGGGCGGCGCAGGATCCAGCCGTACACTCGACTGGCCCTCAGCAGCGTCACGCCGGACACCGTCAACACGCCCCAGCGGAGCAGGCGCGCGTCGTGCACCGTGATCACCGCCGTTACCGGCACCGTCCAGCCCGCCGCGCGCAGCAGCTCGGCGACGCGGCGCGCCTCGAACGCCGCCGCCTTCACCAGCGTGTCGGCCGGGCGTCGGCCGATCCACAACTGGCCTTGGCGGCCGGAGATGCGCGTGTTGCGGTGCCAGCGCTTCGAGCTGATCACGATCACGTCAGCCCGACCGATGACCAGATGGTTACAATATTCGCCCGCGCTCGCGGCAGCTGCCGGTCATGCGGTGCCGCGTACCCGGCCAGGTTCAGCGCATGCAGCCGCCGTGCCGTGGTCCGCTCCCCGATCGCGCCCTTGCGCCAGGCCCCTGCCGGCGAATGCACCCGCCAGCGCTTCACGGTGTCGACCAGCGCCACCACCGCGGCGGCCACCAATCCCGCCCACCAGCTCCACGCCCAGGCCGCCCCCGCGAAGGCGGCCACCGGCAGTGTCAGCCGCACCAGCAGTCGGCGCGGTTGCCCCGCCCGCCACTGCGCGCGGTACTGCGCCAGCCGCAGCCGGACCGGCGGCTCCGGCACCCGCGACCGCTTTCATCCCGGATGGAGGATCCAGCCCGGTTGCCGGCTCTGTCTGGCTGCCAAGAACATCCGCTACGCCCGCCGATGGGTTCTACCCGGCAGCGTGATCTGCAGCCGCCACCAACGATGGATCGGACCTCTCGGCCAGCAGTTCGACATCGCTGCTCTGCCCGAGATCTCCCTCGCGAACAGCCGTCATCTGCCCATGATCCACCGCCATGGATGGGAGCACGCCGCCCAGGCCATGACTGAAGCCAGCCGGATCTGCTGGAGCTGGTGGGACAACAAGAAGTGCACCAAGGCCCTTGATCGTCGCCGCACCATGCTTCGCGGGCCGCGCTGGCCGGGCAACCAGCAGCAGGCCCTCGCCGAGCCTGCCTGTGCCTGTCCCGACGTCGTCGCCCTCGCGGAAATCCTTGCCGCACCCGACCTCAGGCGCCTACCGGCCACAGGATCCCTGCTCGACCTCCGCCGTTTCATCAACGAAGTCCGCGCCCGCGTGGCACCCGGCTACCAACACGACCAGTTCGGCACCAACGATCCCCTCAGCGTCTGGATCGAGGAGAAACGCACCGCCCCGCCCACCGACCTCTGGAGCAGCCATGACGACACCGGCCCGCACGTCCGCCACGAACCGGCCCTCCGCTCCGATCACTCTGGGATACGCCCGCACCGTCATCGGCCAAAGCCCCGCCCCGCAGATCACCGCCCTCATCAACGCCGGTGTCCCAGACGAGAACATCCGTGTCGAACGGGCCAACGGCAGCAAGGCCATCTGGCCCGAACGTGACCTCATGCTCAAGGGCCTGCGCCGCGGCGACACCTTGAAGATCGCCCGGCTCGACCGGCTGTTCTACTCCATCCAGAATCTCGTCGTCCTCGGCACCGAACTCACCAACCGTGGCATCCGACTCCAGGTCATCGAGCAGAACATCGACAGCGAATCCTTTGAAGGCCGCGACCTGTTCGGCATGCTCTCCGCCCTCGCGGAACTCCAGCGAGACTTCGTCAGCGCCACCACCAACGACGGCCTCGCCAAAGCCCGCGCCCGAGACCGCACCGGCGGCCGCAAACCGGCCCTGACTGACCAGCAAGTCACCCAGGCCGTCAAGCTCCACACCGACGGAACACCCGTCGCCGACATCGCCGTGCAAGCTCAAAGCCTCACGCACCACCCTCTACCGCTACTTCAGCCTCGCCCGCAACGCCGAAACGATCCCCGCCGACAACACAGGCTGAGACGCCTGCTCGAATCCACGCCGCGCTGACAACACGACCTGAGAATCCGACCCCATGCCTGTCTCGCCTACATTCCACACGCCCTGCTCAGTGCATCGCACTCAAACAAGATCATTCGAGACGGGACATCCACTGGGTCGTGTTGATCGGCCAGTCTTTGCTGCCGGTCTGCCACAGGTCCAGCACGCGGCCCGCGCGGTGGTGGGTCGGTTGGTCAACGTACGGACTGCCCGTGGTCACATCCCGGACCAGCCGCACGGACAAGGCCCGGCCGCGTGGTCGTCGCCGACCGCGTAGCGGTGATCGGCGGTGGCCTCGACACCGATGGTGAAGCATGACCTGATGCTCAGCGTTGGTTGATGTTTCGAGTCCTAGACTGGGCGATATAACCGACGCGTGGGGCGAGGATTTCATGGAAATGCACCGCATCGGAAAAATAGTGCGTAGTGTGGGGATTTCGACCGTTCGGTATGGACTTGTGATCAACCTTCTGGAGATTGGGCGAATAAAATTTGAAGACTACGAGGTAGAAAATATTCGTCCCCTCGTAACCTCAAGCCCTCCGCTCTCGTGGCTTATCGCCAGATTGGGGGAGAAGAAGGTCGCTAGGTTGATCGGCGTCACTGAAATCGTTCTGGGCTCGCTGATCGGAGCAAAACCTATTGCGCCGAGAGCGTCAGCCCTCGGCAGCCTCGCCGCCGTCGGCATGTTCGCCACCACCCTCAGCTTCCTGGCTACGATGCCCGAGGCGTGGCAAGAGACCCGCGGGGAACCGAAGCTGTCCCTCGCGGGGCAGTTCCTGGTGAAGGACGTTGTGCTCCTCGGAGCCTCCTTGCTGACGGCCGCGGACGCCCTGCAAGCCGCCGGTGGCGCGGGCTCGTAGGACGGACCCAGCCATGAGGATGTGCCGGTCATGCCGCCCGGCCGTCCTCACGCCCCAGAATTCTCGGAGCGGCTTCGAACACGGTGACCTGTGAACCGAACCTGCGGAAGATTGAGGCGAACTCGATGCCCTGGTATCCGCCGCCCACGATCGCAAGCCGTCCGGGGAGGGTCGTGCCGCTGGGCCGGTCGGTCGGAAACAAGGCGTCGGGATCGGCACGGACGTACTGGCGGCATGTCAAGGGTGTTCGGCCGATCAATCGAGCCAGCGCGTCGACGTCCGCGGAGCGACTTGGCCCGTGCTGAGCGATGGACAGTCCAACGGCAGAGATGTGTACCGCCATGTCGGGATCGACGACACCGCCAGGATCCAGTGCGGACAGTTCGACCAGTTCTTGATGCCAATGGCAGCCGGGAGCACTGATGAGCACCACACCCATCGCCGACCTCGCGTTGGTGTCCGATCGCCATTCCGCCGGCCTGATCAGCCGGGCGGGTCGGCCGAGTGGCTGTGCTTTCCCCGGTTCGACGGGCCGTCCGTCTTCGCCCGCCTGCTGGACGACGAGGCCGGGCACTGGGCGATCCGCCCGGCCGTCCCGTATGAGACGACGCGCCGCTACCTACCACAGACGATGGTGCTGGAGACCACCTTCCGCACCGGGAGCGGCACGGTCGTTCTCACCGACGCCCTGCTCACCGGCCCGGACGACGGCGGCCACCGGCTTGGCGTCGGTGTGCCGCACCTGCTCGCCCGACGGGTGTCCGGCGTCGGCGGCGAGGTGCCGATGGAGATGGAGTACCGGCCCCGGCCGGAGTACGGCCTGATCTACCCGATCCTGTCCGTCGTCGACGGCGGCGTGACCGCCCGCGGCGGCGCCGAGTGGCTCGTGCTGACCACGCCGGTCCGCCTCGGCATCGGCGACTGCAGTGGATACGGCGTGTTCACGGTGCGAGAGGGCGAAACGCGGCACTTCGGGATGCACCGCTCGACGCTGCAGGAGACTCCCGCGCGGGTGTGGGACCAGGCGGAACTGGCGGCCCGGCTGGACGACACGATCGTCGCCTGGCAGTCGTGGTCCAGCCTCCACCAGGCCTACGACGGTCCGTGGCGCGACCTGGTGCACCACAGCGGGCGGGTGCTGCAGGCGCTGTCCTTCCAGCCCAGCGGGGCGATCGTAGCGGCCGCCACGACGTCGCTGCCCGAATGGGCCTGCGGCGAGCGCAACTGGGACTACCGGTACACGTGGGTACGGGACGCGTCACTGACCATGGGCGCCCTGTGGGTCGCGGCCTGCCCCGATGAGGCGAGCGACTTCTTCGCCTTCCTCACCACCGCCGCCCCTTCCCTGGGCAAGGACCGCGCGCTGCAGATCATGTTCAGCGTCCGCGGCGAGCACGACCTGAGCGAGCGCGCCC
>NZ_JBFAMX010000027.1:0-44183 GCF_040659615.1 Nonomuraea sp. NPDC049784 | reverse complement strand
CCGCGCCCGTGCGGGCGCCGGCGCGCGGGCCGGCGCGGGCGGCCAGTGGCGCCAGGCCCGGCCCGGGGACTTCGGCTTCGGCGAGGGAGTCGACCTGGAGGACCTGCTCGGCGGCATGTTCGGCGGCCGGGGCAGACGGCACTGGGGCCCCGTGCCCGGTGCCGACCAGGAGGCGGAGCTGACGCTTTCCGTTGAGGAGGCCTACCACGGCGGGCGGCGCACCATCACGCTACCCGGCGGGAGGCGACTGGAGGTCAACATCCCACCCGGGGTCACCAACGGTCAGCGGATCAGGCTGGCCGGCCAGGGCGGGCATGGAATCGACGGAGCGCCGGCCGGCGACCTCCTCCTGATCATGCGAATCGCCCCCCATCCCCGCTACCGCGTGGAGGGCCGCGACATCCACGCCTCGCTGCCTCTCGCTCCGTGGGAGGCGGCGCTGGGCGCCACGGTCGCGGTGGACACCCCGGGCGGCGAGGCGAAGGTGAAGGTGCCGCCGGGCACGTCCTCGGGCCGCCGCCTGCGGTTGAAGGGCCGCGGTATGCCAAATCCGCGCGGAGCGCCCGGCGACTTCTTCGCCGAGGTCCGGATCATGGTGCCGGCCAGGCTCACGGACGAGGAGCGGCGCCTGTTCGAGCAGCTCGCCGCCGTCTCTCACTTCGACCCGAGGGGGCGTTCATGACGTACGCGATCGTCCGCCCGATCCGACTCGACCTGGACTCCTACGCGCGGGCCACGGGCCTGCACCCGCAGGCCGTGCACCGGCTGGTGACGCTCGGCCTGCTGGAGCCGACCAGGAACGCCAGGGGGGAGTTGTGCTTCGCCCCCTCCCAGGTGGCAATCGCGGCCCGGATCCAGCGGCTGCACGAGGGACTGTCCATCAACTACGCCGCGATCGGCGTGGTGATCGACCTCCTCGACCGGATCGAGGAGCTGGAGGCCGCCCTGCGCGGCCTCTCACGACGCTAGGGGGCTGGAGTGGACCCGAACAGGATGACGCAGAAGTCGCAGGAAGCCCTGCACGACGCCCAGACCAAGGCCCTGCGCTTCGGCCACACCGAGGTCGACGGCGAGCATCTCCTGATGGCCCTGCTCGACCAGCCAGAAGGTCTGGCACCCAGGCTGGTGGAGCAGGCCGGAGCCGATCCGCGGCGCCTGCACGCCGACCTGGAGGCCGAGTTGTCGCGGCGGCCCAAGGTCAGCGGGCCGGGCGCCGCGCCGGGCCAGGTGTTCGTCACCCAGCGCCTGTCGCGGCTGCTCGACGCCGCCGACCGGGAGGCGAGCCGGCTGAAGGACGAGTACATCTCTGTCGAGCACCTGCTGCTGGCCCTGATCGAGGAAGGATCCACGACCGTGTCCGGTCGGCTGCTGCACGAGCAGGGGCTGACCAGGGACCGGTTCCTGGAGGCGCTCACCTCCGTACGCGGTCACCAGCGCGTCACCTCGGCCATGCCCGAGGTCGCGTACGAGGCGCTGGAGAAATACGGACGCGACCTGGTCGCCGACGCTCGGGCGGACAAGCTCGACCCGGTGATCGGCCGCGACACGGAGATCCGGCGGGTGATCCAGATCCTCTCCCGCAAGACCAAGAACAACCCGGTGCTGATCGGCGACCCCGGCGTCGGCAAGACGGCCGTCGTCGAAGGGCTCGCCCAGCGCATCGCCAACGGCGACGTCCCCGAGGGGCTGCACGACAAGACCGTCTTCAACCTGGACATGGGCGCGCTCGTGGCGGGCGCCAAGTACCGCGGGGAGTTCGAGGAACGCCTCAAGGCCGTGCTGAACGAGGTGAAGGCGGCGGAGGGCCGAATCCTGCTGTTCGTGGACGAGATGCACACGGTGGTGGGAGCCGGGGCGACCGAGGGAGCCATGGACGCGGGCAACATGCTCAAGCCGATGCTGGCCCGCGGCGAGCTGCACATGATCGGCGCGACCACGGTCGAGGAGTATCGCCTGCACATCGAGAAGGACGCCGCCCTGGAGCGCAGGTTCCAGCCGGTGCTGATCGACGAGCCCTCGGTCGAGGACACCATCTCGATCCTGCGCGGCCTGCGCGAGCGGCTGGAGGTCTTCCACGGCGTGAAGATCCAGGACAGCGCTCTCGTCGCCGCGGTGACGCTGAGCCACCGCTACATCTCCGACCGGTTCCTGCCCGACAAGGCGATCGACCTGGTCGACGAGGCGTGCGCGATGATCAGGACCGAGATCGACTCCATGCCGGCCGAGCTGGACGCCCTGACCAGGCGGGTGCGGCGGCTGGAGATCGAGGAGGCCGCCCTGGAGAAGGAGGAGGACCCGGCCAGCCGGGCCAGGCTCGCCGAGTTGCGCACGGAGCTCTCCGCCCTGCGTTCCGAGGCCGACGCGATGCGGGCGCAGTGGGAGGCCGAGCGCTCGGCCCTGCGCAAGGTCCAGAGCCTGCGGCAGGAGATCGAGCACGTACGGCGGGAGGCCGAGCAGGCCGAACGCGACTACGACCTCAACCGTGCCGCCGAGCTTCGCCACGGCAAGCTCCCCGAGTTGGAGCGCCGGCTGCGCGCCGAGGAGGAGCGGCTGAGCAGCCGGCAGCACGGGCAGCGGCTGCTGCGCGAGGTGGTGACCGAGAACGAGATCGCGGACATCGTCTCGCGCTGGACCGGCATTCCCGTGTCCCGGCTGCAGGAGGCCGAGCGGGACAAGCTGCTCAAGCTCGACCAGATCCTGCACGAGCGGGTCGTCGGGCAGGAGGAGGCCGTGCGACTGGTGGCCGACGCCATCATCCGCGCCCGCTCCGGCATCAAGGATCCCCGTCGCCCCATCGGGTCGTTCCTCTTCCTCGGGCCGACCGGGGTCGGCAAGACCGAGCTGGCCAGGTCACTCGCGGCGGCCCTGTTCGACACCGAGGACAACATGGTCCGCATCGACATGAGCGAGTACCAGGAACGCCACACGGTCAGCCGCCTCGTCGGCGCCCCTCCCGGCTACGTCGGCTACGAGGAGGGCGGGCAGCTCACGGAGGCGGTGCGGCGCAAGCCGTACTCGGTGGTGTTGTTCGACGAGATCGAGAAGGCCCACGCGGACGTCTTCAACACGCTGCTGCAGGTCCTCGACGACGGCCGGCTGACCGACGCGCAGGGCCGCACGGTCAACTTCCGCAACACCGTGATCATCATGACCTCGAACATCGGCTCGCACCACCTGCTCGACGGGATCACCCCCGACGGCGAGATCAAGCCCGAGGCCCACGACGGGGTGATGGCGGAACTGCGCCGGCACTTCCGCCCCGAGTTCCTCAACAGGATCGACGACGTCGTGCTGTTCAAGCCGCTGACCGAGGCGGAGATCGAGCGGATCGTCGAGCTGATGTTCAACGACATCAGGCAGCGCCTGGCCGAGCGGCGGCTCACGCTGGAGGTCACCGAGGACGCGCGCAAGCTCATCGCCAACCAGGGGTACGACCCCGTCTACGGCGCCAGGCCGCTCCGCCGCTTCATCGCCCGAGAGGTCGAGACCAGGATCGGCCGCGCCCTGCTGGCCGGCGACGTCCCCGACGGCTCGACCGTCACGGTCGGCGCCGACAAGGGGGAACTCAACGTCACCTTCCACCCGCCGAGGAGCTGACATGCACACCGTCGTGACCTGCGTGAACTGCGGGAGGCAGAACAGGGTTCCGGCTGCGGCCGAGGGCCGGCCCCGCTGCGGGAACTGTCACCAGCCGCTGCCGTGGATCGCCGACGCCGGCGACGACACCTTCGCGGAGGTCGCGGAACGGGTGCGCCTCCCCGTCCTCGTCGACTTCTGGGCGCAGTGGTGCGCGCCGTGCCGGGCGGTCACGCCCGCGCTCGAACAACTCGCCCACGAGATGGCCGGACGGGTGAAGCTCGTCAAGGTCGATGTGGACCGGGCCCCGGCCCTCTCGCAGCGGTTCACGATCACGGCCGTGCCGACGCTCATGGTGCTCAACGAAGGCCGCGTCGTGGCACAACGCGCGGGCGGGGCCCCGCCGGCCCAGCTCCGCGAATGGGTCGAGGGGACGTTGAGGACACCGTCATGATGGAGTCGGCGGCCTCCCTGTCCGAGACACCGGACCTGCATGGGGCCTATCCCCGTCTGGACGAGCGGCGCGTCGCCGAGCTGTCGAAATGCGGCGAGCGCAGAACCGTGTCGCCCGGCGACGTGCTCTACCGGGAGGGTGAGCCGGCCCGGGAGTTCATCGTGATCCTGCGGGGCAAGGTGGCCACGGTCGAGGGGTACGGCGGCGAGGAGGAGCGGACGATCGCCGTCCACGGCCCCGGACGCTTTCTCGGCGAGCTCGGCCTCCTCACCGGCCAGGCCGGATTCCTGACCGCCGTCGTGCGGGAGCCCGGCGAGATCCTGGCTGTCCCGGCCGACCAGGTGCGCACGATGGTGGCCGGTGACCCGGCGTTCGGAGACCTCGTCCTGCGGGCCTACCTGACCCGCCGCACCATGCTGATCGGGATGGACGCCGGGTTCCGCATCATCGGCTCCCGCTATTCTCCCGACGCCCGCCGGTTGCGCGAGTTCGCCGCCCGCAACAGGCTCCCGCACCGATGGATAGACCTGGAGGAGGATGAGGAGACGGATGCGCTCCTCCGCCACCTCGGCATCTCCCCGCAGGAGACCCCGGTCGTGATCTGGCGCGGAGACCAGGTGCTGCGCAACCCGTCCGTCGCCACGCTGGCGAAGACCGTCGGCCTGCCGGCGCCCCGGCCGGCCGACGGCGTGTGCGACCTGATCGTCGTGGGCGCGGGCCCCGCCGGCCTGGCCGCGAGCGTGTACGGGGCCTCGGAGGGCCTGATCACGGTCGTGCTCGACGCGGTCGCCGCGGGCGGCCAGGCGAGCACCTCGTCCCGCATCGACAACTACCTCGGCTTCCCGTCGGGCATCTCGGGCGCCGAGCTCGCCGAGCGGGCCGTCATCCAGGCGGCCAAGTTCGGCGCCCGGCTGACCGTCCCGGCCGAGGCGAGCGGGCTGGAGGCGGACGACGGCCACTACACCGTCCACGTCGCTGGAGGGCCTGTCGTACGGGGCCACGCCGTACTGATCGCCACCGGCGCCCGTTACCGCAAACTCGACGTCCCCGATCTGGAGAAGTACGAAGGGTGCGGCGTCTACTACGCGGCGACGCCGTTCGAGCTGCGCATGTGCCGCCAGGCGCCGGTGGTCATCGTCGGCGGCGGCAACTCCGCGGGCCAGGCGGCACTGTACCTGTCCAGGAACGCCTCGTCGGTGCGCCTGCTCGTCCGCGGCGGCGACCTCGGCGGGAGCATGTCCCGCTACCTCGCCGATGCGATCACCAGGACTCCCGCCATCGAAATCATGTTCCACACCGAAGTACGCGAGCTCCTCGGCGACAGTTTTCTGCGGGCCGTGCGCGCCCAGAACAACCAGACCGGGCAGTTCATCGAGATCGAGACCAACGCGATGTTCGTCTTCATCGGCGCGGATCCGCACACTGGATGGCTGGAGGGCGCCGTCCCGCTGGACGACCGGGGCTTCGTCATCACAGGCGAGGGCTCGTCGTCACACTGGGAGGCCCTGCCCCTGGAGACCGGGCGGCCGGGCGTCTTCGCCGTGGGCGACGTCCGCAGCGGATCGACCAAACGGGTCGCGTCCGCCGTCGGGGAGGGCGCCATGGCGGTACGCCTGGTGCACGAAAGGTTCACCACGACAGGGAATCGACCGAGAGGACAGTGATCAGGATGCCGATGATCGCGATTTCCAGGTTCGAGCACTTCTTCCGCGCCGCCGCAGGACTCGACGTGGACAAGTCCGACCTCAAGCGCTACAGCGACTTCATCAACCGGAAGCTGTACGACATGCTCGTCGTCGCCGAGGCCGCGGCGAAGTCGAACAGGCGCGACGTCATCGAGTTCTGGGACCTGCCCATCACCAAGGGGCTACAGGAGAACATGCACGACTTCCGGGACCTGAACGAGGAACTGGATCTGGCCTCGATCCTGACGGAGCTCCGGGCGCTCCCGCCGCTCGACCTGTCGCTCAGCGAGGAGACCGAGTCGCGGCTGTCGGCCGTGGCGGGCGGGCTCTCCATGGTGCTCGCCAAGGCGTTCACCATCGTCTACCCCACGCTGAAGAACCCGGCCACCGAGCAGTGGGAGCGGCTGACCAGGCTCTTCAACCTGCTGTTGTAATCAACGCGGGCTGTGCGGACGGCACCACCTTCACCGGCTCCTACCGCCCTAGCCACGACTTCGACCGACGCGGGCCGCTATCCGGCCGCCCAACCTTGGGAAGCAACCCGCATGCCATCAGAAGCTCGCGCAGAGAAGCCGCCGTCAGGGGGTGCGTGGGGAGTATTCATGGCGGTCCCTCGCTGCCGGATGTCCCGGGAGAAAGGGACACCTCGACGGGGGCGTTGATCGGCCAGACCGCGAACTGCGGGCCGGGCCCGCTGCGGTAGTCGCGGTCCCAGACCTGGACCTGCTTCACGATGGCCTGGGCGACGTCGCCGCCGCGCGGGCCGTAGCCGTTGCGCCGAACTCGTCGCGGCCCTCTCCGGTCGGCCGGATGGACAGGTAGGCGAACGAGTCGCCTTGGACTGTCGCGTAGGGGAACCAGCGGCCTACCTCCTCAGACACGATGCTCGGGTCCTCGCCCTCGGGGGTGTTCACGGTCATGTTGCAGAAGCCGGGCAGCGCTGTCGCCATCCACAAGGGCAGATCGGGGAACGGCTCGGCGGGGGGCACGGTCACCCCGGACCAGGCCGCGGTGGGGACACCGATCGAGCCGCGGAACGCCAACCGGGCATGGAATGCACTGTGCGACGAGGTGGGCATCACGCGGCCGGACGGCAAGCGGGTGAGGATTCACGACCTCCGGCACACCGCGGCGACCTGGCTGCACGGGGAGGGCGTGGACATGAAGACTATCCAGGGGACTCTTCGGCACAGCCGGCTCGCCACGACCTCGGAGATCTACACGCACCTCACCGAGGAGGTACAGCGCCGGGCCGCGGACTCGATGGACGGGGCGCTGTCCCGGTTCGGCCGCATCGCTCAATGACCCGATGCACTGCTGACCTGCGGGAATGTAGGGGTGTGTAGGGATTCAGGTATTAGCTCTGTACGTATAGGCGCGTAGGTGGAACAGGTAGACCCTACACGGCCCTACACGCCCCCTCTGAAGTGCAGAAACACGGAGAGATCCGGCACGCTAGAGCGATGTAGTCAGATGTAGTCACTCGTATTACAATGTAGTCGTGTCGAATAAGCCGACCACTGTCCGGCTGACGGATGAGCAGAAGGCGGGGCTCGACGCCATTGGCGAGCGAGAGGACCGGAGTCGATCGTGGCTCATCTCGAAGGCCGTGGACGAGTACATCGCCCGGCATCTACGAAGCGAAGAGACAACTACGAACGGGGGTGAACCTCAGTGAACGAACCGGCGCTGCTACAGCCGTTGCTACAGCACACTCCTAGAAACGACTCAGGGAGTCCCTTTAGATCAAGGAACTCCCAGGTCAAACTGTGCGCGGCCGACAGGAGTCGAACCCGTAACCTTCTGATCCGTAGTCAGATGCTCTATCCATTGAGCTACGGCCGCTCGCTGCGTAAGCAAGCATAGCGGGTTTTGGGGAGTGCCTCGAACCAGATACCGCAATCTTGGGCTCGTCCGCTAGGTCCGGCATGGTTGAGGGGCCGGGAGAGGGTGGTCAGGGTGTCTTGAGCGGGCCGGACACTCAGTCGGCGTGGCGTGGGTGCCGGAGTGAGGAGGGTCACGGCCGGTAGGAGGGTGGAGGAGGTCCCGTACGCCAGGCCCGGGACGAGCGAGTAGTCCGGTTTGGCCCGCTGGGGAAACGGGGGTTGTGGATACATCGAAGGGTGTATCCACAGGCGGGTCCCTCGCAGGAGGGAAGTGGCCGGGCGGGGTGGTGAGATGGGGGCATGAAGCGGGAGGCGCTGGGAGCTGGGGCGGCCTTCGCGATGGGGATGGTGCTCATCGCGGGCGGGGCCTTTCTGCAACGTGGGGCGCCCACCTGGGTCTTGTGCGTGCCGCTGGCGATCACCTGTGCCGGGGTTGTGGTGCGGCAGCGGGCGCCGCTGGCTTCGCTGGGGCTGGGGGTTGCCGGGGTCGCGATCGATGCCTTTGTGGGGCCGTCGCTCGCGACGGTCTTGATTTTCACCGACAACCTCTATGCGGCCGCGCTTTATGGGCCGGTTCGGTTCGCTCGGTGGTTGCTCTTCATTACCGCCGCGCTCGCGATTGCGGCCGGGGCCGTGGCCGGGATCTTTGCCGAGGACTGGTGGATGCTCGCCGTCATGGGGGTGCAGGCGGGGCTGGTGCTGGTCGTCCCCGTTACCACTGCGCTGGTTCTGCGGGAGCAGCGGGATCGGGCCGCGGTGGAGCGGGTACGCGCCGAGCAGGTGGCTCATTTGGCCGAGCTCGATCGGCAGGCGGCCGTCGCGGCTGAGCGCACGCGGATGGCGCGTGAGCTGCACGATATGATCGCGAACCATTTCAGCGCCATCGCCATTCAGTCCACCGCCGCCCTTTCTCGCAAGGATCTGGATTCGGCGACGGTCCGGAAGGTCATGGAGTCCGTACGGGAGAACAGCGTGAAAGGGCTGGCCGAGATGCGAACCATGATCGGGCTGTTGCGTCAGGAGGGTGACGATCCCGCGGAAACCACTCGGCCTCGGCTGGCCGATGCGGAGACATTGGTGGAGAGGGTCACGCGCGCCGGACTGGTCGCCGAGCTGCGGGTTCAGGGCGCGCTTCGGGAATTGCCCGCCTCTGTTGATCTGGCCGGTTACCGGATTCTGCAGGAGGCGCTCACCAACGCGCTCAAGCATGGCGACTCGCCTGTTCGGGCCGTCATTTCGTACGAGGTGGGGCGGGTCCTGGTGAGTGTCGAGAACGCGGTCGGCAGGCGTGGGGCGCGGTTGCCCGGGGCCGGGGCCGGGCTGATCGGCATGCGGGAGCGGGCCTCGTTGGTCGGCGGATCTTTTGAGGCCGGGTCTTCGGGCGACGGTGATGCGTGGCGGGTGGTGGCCGCGCTTCCCACCGCCGATGATCAGGCCGTATCGGCCGGCGGCTCCGATCGGGATCTGGTGCCGGGCTTCCGTGGGGAAGGAGAACGGTCCCTGTCCGTTCTGGAAGTACGGCCGGAGAGGGCGTGAGCCGATGACCATCAAGGTGCTGGTTGCCGACGATCATGCGGCCGTCCGGGTGGGGATCGTGCTGATCCTGGAGGGGGCCGGCGATATCGAGGTCGTCGGCGAGGCGGGGGACGGGGAGCAGGCCGTGACCATGGCCCGGGAGATGCGGCCCGATGTGGTGTTGATGGATGTGCGCATGCCGCGCCTCGACGGCATTTCCGCCACCCGGGAGCTGGCGGGCATCAGTGATGTGCTGATCCTTACCACGTTCGACCTCGATGAATATGTTTTCGGAGCGCTGCGGGCGGGAGCCGCCGGATTCTTGCTGAAGAACACGGACGCCGACTCGCTGATCGAGGCCGTGCGGTTGGTGGCGCGTGGAGATGGGCTGATCTCACCCGGGGTTACGCGCAAGTTGATCGCGGCGTTCGCCGGACAACTACCGCGCAGGGAGCCGGCGGCCGATCCGGAGAGCCTGACCCCTCGCGAACGGGAGGTGCTGGCGTGCATCGGGCGGGGACTGTCCAATGCTGAGATCGCCAGGGAGCTCGATATGGCGGAGGCTACGACGAAGACGCATGTCAGCCGGGTGCTGAACAAGCTGGGGTTGAAGAGCCGGGTGCAGGCCGCGATTTACTACTCGGGAGAAGGGATCTAGAGGCTTAGTCTGGGCGTTGTGAGCACGCCGCCGCCCCCGCAGCCGGGAGAGCCCACCCCGCCTCAGAAAGGCTCCTCTGAAGGGCAGGCGGGTTGGGTGCCGCCGTCTCAAGGGAGCTCTGGTCAAGGGAGCTCCGGCCAAGGAGGACCCGGGGCAGGGGAGCCGCCGCCTCCTGGTCAGCCGCCGTCTCACGGTCAGCCGCCCTGGTACGGTCAGCCGCCTTATGGGCCGCCGCCCCCATCCAGGGCCCCCTCCACCGGCGTGCTGATCGCATTGATGTTCGCCGGCCTGGCCATCTACAGCGTCCTCAACGTCGTCATCGGATTCCTCGTGGTCATCGCCATGGGCTCCGCGGGCGCCAACGCCACCGTTTACCTGATCGCCGGCACGGTCGCGCTCGCCCTCATCGGCCTCGGCGCGGGCATCGGACTGCTCTTCGTACGCAGGCCGTGGACCAAAGGCCTCGGCCTCGGCCTCATGATCGGGTGGGCCCTCTGGTCCATCGTGTCCGCCGGCTACTGCACAGGTCTCAACCCGGGCCTGTACGGCTGACATGCCCTACCACGAGATCTTCGTCGGCCTGGGCGTGCTCGTGGCCTCCGTCGTCTTCGTACGGGAGGCGAGGAGAAGGGGCGCGCTCAACGAGCAGTCGTTGACGGCGGTCGCCGGGGCCCTGGTCGGGGGAGCCATCGGGATGCGGCTGGCGGGCTGGCTCGAGACGCTCGACCTGCAGGACCTCTGGCTGTACGGCTCCCGCAGCATCCTCGGCGGCCTGACCGGCGCGTACGTGGGTGTGCTGGTGGCCAAGAGGATCGTCGGCTACAAGGAGCGGACGGGCGACCTGTTCGCCCCGGCGGTCGCGCTCGGCATGGCGGTCGGCAGGATCGGATGCCACCTGACAGAGGCGCCGGGCAGGCCGACCGATCTGCCGTGGGGAGTGCACGCGCCCCCGACCACCCCCGAGTGCCCCGGTTGTCTCACCGGCCAGGCCATGCATCCGTCGTTCGTCTACGAGATCGTCTTCCAGCTGGCCGCGTTCGCCGTGCTCCAGTGGGCGCGCAAGCGGCTGATCCAGCCGGGCGAGCTGTTCACGCTCTACTTGGCCGCGTACGCCGCCTTCCGCTTCCTCGTCGAGTTCACCAGGGCGAATGAGACGGTCTGGCTCGATCTGACCAGGCCCCAGTGGTTCCTGATCCCGAGCCTGCTGCTGCTCGCCATCAGGCTCGGGTACGGCTGGCGGCGCGGCTACTACGACCCCCTCTTCGAGCGAAAGGTCATGACATGAGCGCAGGCATGGGTTTGCGGGGCGACCGCATCCACAGGTACGTCAACGCGTTCTGCCCTCACTGCCACGGTCAGGAGCTCGACAGGGTCGAACGGCTGAGCGGCTACCTGGCCGAGCGCGACGGCAAGGTGTGGCTGGAGCGCGGCTGCCGCGAGCACGGCCTAATCCGGACGTTGTACGACGAAGACCCAGAAATCCTGAAATATCTAGAAGAGTGGACCGCCCCGACAAAGCAGCACGTACCCGATATTTCCGGTAACTTCCGTCCGATACCCTCCGCCTACCTCCACGGCCTCCCCGAGATGCAGACCCAGCACACCTGCATCCTCCTGGAAGACATAGCCGAAGCCTGCAACCTCCGCTGCCCCACCTGCTTCGCCGACAGCTCCCCTGACCTGACCGGCATCGTCCCCGTACAAGACATCCTCGCGAATGTCGACCAGCGCCTCGAAAGAGAGAACGGCAAGCTCGACGTCCTCATGCTGAGCGGCGGCGAGCCCACGCTCCACCCTGAGCTCAAAACCCTCCTCACCGAGCTCGAAGCGCGCCCGATCACCCGCATCCTGATCAACACCAACGGCGTGCTCATAGCCAGGGACGACTCCCTCCTGGACCTCCTCACGGGACACAGGGAGCGGGTGGAGATCTACCTCCAGTACGACGGACCGTCGGCCGAGGCCTCGAAGCACCACAGGGGAGGCGACCTCACCCGCATCAAGGCCCAGGCGATCAGCGCGCTGTCCGAGCGTGAGATCTTCACCACCCTCGTCATGACCGCCGCGCTGGGGGTCAACGACGGCGAGATCGGCGAAGTCGTACGGCTCGCCCTCGACACCCCGTACGTCGGAGGAGTGTCGATCCAGCCCCAGTTCGCGTCGGGCAGATCGGGCGCCGTCGACCCCACGAACAGGCTCACGCACACCGGCGTGCTCAAGCGCCTCGACCCCCAGACCGAAGGCCTCGTGACCTGGCGCGACCTGACCGCCCTGCCCTGCTCCCACCCTCACTGCTGCTCGGTCGGCTATCTCCTCCGCGACGACTCGAGAAGGTGGCGCTCGCTCACGGCGCTGATCGGGCACGACCGCCTCAAGGAGAACCTCGGCCTGGTCTCCAACCGCATCGCCGACACCGAGCTCCCGCGCGAGCTGCGCCTGGCCGTACAGGAGTCCCTTCTCGGCCTGCTGTCGGAGCAGTCGTCGTTGTCGCATCCCCAGATCGGCGACGTGTGGCGGACCATCTGCGAGAACTGCGACCTCGGCATGTCCACCCTGCTCGCCTTGACGGTCAGGCGGAAGAAGCTGCGCAGAATGCTGGGGGAGCGGGTGGTGCGTATCACTGTCAAGCCGTTCATGGACATCTCCACCATGATCGAGGAACGGCTCACGCAGTGCTGCGTGCACGTGGGGACGCGGGCCGAGCAGGACCAGTGCGCGCCGTTCTGCGCCGTGCAGGCCTGGCCGCAGCTCTCCAGGCAGCGGCTGTCGGTGGTGGCGTCGTGACGGCGTCGGGATCCGCTCCGGCTGCCGGCGGTGGCCCGGCGAAGGCCCAGCCGTATGATCCGCTCCGGTTGTGCGTGTACGCGACCGTCGCGCTCCTTGCCTGGCTGCTCGGGCCGTGGGCGGTGCTGGGGTTCGCGGTGCTGGGGTTCGCCGGTTACTGGAAGGCGCGGCGAGCCGGGCTGACCCGGAGCAAGTGCCTGCTCAGGGACACCCGGCTCGTCCTGGCCTACCTCGGGCTCCTCGCCGTCGTGGCGGTCGTGGCGATCATCCACTGACGGCCAGAAGGGCAGTCCACGGGCGTGCCCAGCGTGCCGGGAATCCGCTCGCCACCCCCCGGGCTCGGACGAACTCGTCGAAATTATCCACGAACCCAGGGATCAGCGAGGGCGCGTTACTGTTGCCAGCCTATTCGGCGGGAACGTACAGGCTGAGCGTCTCGGCGATGCAGGACGGCCGCTTCTCGCCCTCGACCTCGATCGTCATCTTCAGACTGGACAGGTAGCCGGCCGGAGTGCCCTTGACGTCGAGCAGTTCGCCCACGGCCCTGATCCGCGCGCCGACGGGGATCGGCCGGGGGAAGCGGACCTTGTTGAGGCCGTAGTTGACCCCCATCGCGATGCCCTCGACCTTGACCAACTCGAACATGAACGACGGCAGCAGCGACAGGCTCAGGTAGCCGTGGGCGATCGTGCCCCCGAACGGCCCCTCCTTGGCCCGCTCCACGTCAACGTGGATCCACTGGTGGTCGTCGGTGGCGTCGGCGAAGAGGTTGACCTGGTCCTGGGTGACGGTGCGCCACTCGGTCGGGCCGAACTTCTCGCCGACGGCCGCCTTGAGCTCCTGAACATTCGCGAAGGTCCGCATGAATCCGAACGCTATTGCTCGGGTGGGACGGCTGCCAAGTTCAGCACCCGCGGTCGAGGATCGGCGCCCCGCGCGCGGACGAATCCTCGAACTCCACAACACCGATGCGCGCGAGGGCGCTCGGCCTGTTGCAAAGATCTTTACTCGAAACCATCGCATAGGTGTTCGAGTCCGCGCTACAGTTCTAGGTACCGCAATCGAACAAGGGTTCGGCCTGGTGAGAGGGGGTGTGTCCGATGACGGTGCTCGCAACCGCCCCTGCTCGGACACGCCGTAGCACTTTCTTCCCAAATCTAAGACGGCCGCTATATCCGGCAATAAAGTCCGAGAGCGTGGACCCTGTGCGAAACCCCTACGCCCCCGGCGCCGGACAGCGTCCGCCGGAGCTCGCCGGGCGTGACCGTGAGCTGCAGCAGTTCGAAGTCGTGCTGGAGCGGGTGGCCCGTGGCCGTCCCGAGCGCAGCATGGTCGTCACCGGCCTGCGGGGCGTCGGCAAGACCGTCCTGCTCAACACGTTCAAGTCCATGGCCATGCAGCGGCTGTGGGGCACGGGCAAGATCGAGGCCCGGCCCGACCAGTCGATCAGGCGTCCCGTGGCGGCCGCGCTGCACATGGCCATCCGCGAGCTGGCGCCGCGCCACCGCGCGCCCGAGCGCATCGAGGAGTTCCTCGGGGTGCTGAAGGCGTTCGCCATGCGGGATCCGGCGGCGGCCAAGGGCACCTCGCACTGGTCGCCCGGCATCGAGGTGCCCGCCAGTCGCGGGCGCGCCGACTCCGGCGACCTGGAGATCGACCTCACCGAGCTTTTCGTCGACGCGGCGAGTGTGGCCACCGACCTGGCGGTGGGCATCGCGCTGTTCATCGACGAAATGCAGGACGTGCAGCCCGCCGACGTCTCCGCGCTCTGCGCCGCCTGCCACGAGCTGTCGCAGTCGGGCGGGCCGCTGATCGTCGTGGGCGCCGGGCTGCCGCACCTGCCGAGCGTGCTGTCGGCCAGCAAGAGCTACTCCGAACGGCTCTTCCGCTACGCGCGCATCGACAAGCTCGACCGGGAGGCGGCCGATCTCGCGCTGATCCTGCCGGCGCGCGAGGAAGAGGTGGAGTTCACCCCGGATGCCCTCGACGCCCTCTATGAGGCGGCCGACGGCTATCCCTACTTCGTGCAGGCGTACGGCAAGGTCGCCTGGGACCTCGCCCCGCGCAGCCCGATCACCCTCGACGACGTCAAGGTCTCCGCGCCGGAGGCCGAGGAGGAGCTCGCGGTCGGGTTCTTCGGCAGCCGCTACGAGCGGGCCACCCCGGCCGAGCGCGACTACATGCACGCCATGGCCCAGATCGGCGACGAGCCGGTCGCCACCGCGGAGGTGGCCGACGCCCTCGGGCGAAAGCCGTCCAGCCTCTCGCCGGCCCGTGACAGCCTCATCAAGAAAGGGCTCATCTACAGCGCCGAGCGTGGCCTGATCGCGTTCACGGTGCCGCACTTCGGGAAGTTCCTGCGCGCTCAGCCGGTCTGAGCCGCGCCCCTAGACCTCTATTGGGCTGTCTAGTGGGGAAGCTAGACAGCCCAATAGAGCCATATCGTCGTGCCTGTCGAGCGGAATCTAACGCTTTATAGCGTCAGGCCGATACTGGCGTATATTCCGGCAGAGATCCGCTGCCCTCCCTGCTGACCACGGCCATCCGCACCGCCGGGCGCCGGCCGCTGAGGTAGACGGCGAAGACGACGTCGTCCTGGTCGTGGTTCTGGAAGGCGAAGAAGCGCCAGCACAGCTCGCGCCAGGTGTCGTACGGCTCGGCCGAGGTCAGCTCGCCTTCGTGGGCCCGCCAGGTGCCGCTCGCCCTGAGACGCGTGAGCGTGGCCGATTCGGCGGGGCCGCGGCGCTGCTCGCAGGGGGCGCGGAACCGTACGCGGTCGATCAGTTCCTCGAGCTCGGGGGAGAGGGCCGCGAGCACAACGACTCCCGCGACCGTCAACCAGGATGGGTGCATCATGGCCGGCCACCCTGGCACCGGCGCCCACACCGACACCCCGGCCATCCCGGTCAGGGCGATCGTCCTGCCGATCGAGCGCAATCCGACCGGCGCGGAGCTCACCTCGCCGAAGCAGCCGCAGCCCGCGTCCGGCCGCCGCCTGCGCAGCTCCAGCAGCACGTACGTGGACATGGAGAAGAAGGCGACCGTACCCCACCGGAAGATCGGATGCGTGGTGACCAGCAGCCCCGTGGCCAGCGTCACCTCGCCACCCGCGCAGATCAGCAGCGCGGGGGCCTGCATGCGGCCCGGAACCAGGACCGCGGGCCCGAGCCTGGACAGTGCGCCAGGTTCACCTCCGGAGCGTACGGTGCTCACCTTGGCCACCGTGCCCGCGAGGAGCAGCACGATCAGAAGCGGCAGCTGCGATTCGAGCACGCCCGCGTCACCCCAATCCGATCTGAGCGTTGAAGCACCCTTTGACCAAGTCGCCGCCGAGCTCCACATAGGAGAACGGCGACAGCTCCACGATCCGGCCGCGCGGCGAGGTGTCGCACTCGACGCAGCGGTCGCAGAAACGCCCGGCCACGCATCCGCACGCCACCACGGGGACGTTGGCGTTTCGCTGCGAGCACAGGTTCCTGACCTGCAGCAATGATCCGACCGCGAGGTACGGCAGCCCCGTGCATGACACCCCGGCATCCGGGCAGCCGGTGTCCTGTCGCTCCAGCATCGGGTACGCGGCGCCCCGCTCTTCCTGGTCGAACGTGTCCGACCAGGTGGCGGGGCCCGAGATGCGGGACTGCAGCCCGGCGTACGCGGGCGGCGGGGCGGGCACGGCGCGGGCCGGGTACGGCGGCTGCGAGGTCGCGGGCAGCAGGGCCAGGCCCGCCCCCTCCTGCCTGATCCCGATCGCGTCGAACAGGTACCCGGGCTCGAACATGGGATGCCGCACCTGCAGCCGCCCGGACGCCCGGTAGGGGATGGTGATCGTCCGATGGCCGCGGTGGGGTCCGCAGTCCAGCTCGACCGTCAGGTCCCTGCGTCCGCTGATCGACAGGATCGTTCCGGTGATGCGGGTGGTGTCGGCCCAGATCCGCTCGACGACGCGCCCCGTGCGCGTCCGCATCGTGACCATGGAGCCCCCGGGGAGATCGGCGGGGGCGACGTCCTGACCGTGCCAGGCGGTGGCCCAGGGGGCGATCACGAGCCGTTCCTCGGCGCCCGCGGGGGTCTCGATGATGATCAGGTGCGGGCTGACGTCCAGGATCTCGCCGGCGACGGCGCGTAGGGGCTCTCCGTTGTCCGGGTCGGGGCCTGGAACGCCGGAGTCGCGCCCGAGCGCGGCCGCGGCGAGCACCCTGCGGCGCTCAACGCTCGGATACCCCATCGGCCCCTCCCTCGTCGGGTACTAGATTCACACGACTTGGGCGTAGCTCACACCGTACCGGCGCAGATGGGATCAAAATACGCATCCCCGGGGAAGTGAGTTGACACCCGGCGACGAACAAACCGCCACCGACCTTGACCGACCTTTGTCGTTGGCGGACCGAAACCTGAATTCTGGTTCAGGCTCAATAGGGCATCAGGCTGCGATTCTGGCCACGATGCAGACCACCAGCTGGGAAGACGAGTTCCGCGAGTACGTGAGGGCGCGCGGTCCCGCCCTGCTGCGCACCGCCCACCAGCTCACAGGTCATCCGCTGGACGCGGAGGATCTGCTGCAGAACGCGCTGACCAAGACGTACCTGGCCTGGGACCGGATCGAGGACAGGGGGGCGCTGGACGGCTATGTGCGGCGGGCCATGGTGAACATCAACATCTCGCAGTGGCGGCGGCGCAAGCTGGAGGAGTACCCGTCGGACGAGCTGCCCGAGGTGTGCACTTCTTCGGAAGAGCCGCACGGGGACGTGCACGAGCAGCTCGAGCAGGCCTTGGGCGAGCTGCCTGAGCGGATGAGGGCGGCGATCGTGCTGCGGTACTACGAGGACATGACCGAGCCGGAGATCGCGAGGACGCTGGGGATCAGCGTGGGCACGGTCAAGAGCACGGTGTCGCGGGCCATGGCCAAGCTCAGGAACGCACTGGGACGCCGCCCTTCGTGAGCCCCTTTATGAGCCCTGTCCTGCGGCTTCCGCCTGATGTGGCTCGTGGGCGCCGGCGGTGGCGCATGGTCGTACGACGTCCCTGATCTTCCGCAACGTGGCCAGGAACGCCTCCAGCTCGTCCGCGCTCAGCAACCCGGTGAACCAGTCTTCGATGTCCTTCAAGTGCTGCGGCACCACGGACTCCAGTCGTGCCCGCCCGGCCTCGGTGAGCACTGCGTAGGAGGCCCGCCGGTCGCTGGCGCACGCCTGCCTGGTCACCAGTCCCTCCCGCTCCAGCCGGTCGACGACCCTGGTCACCCCGCTCGTAGACAGCTCGGTCTGCGCGGCCAGATCGCTCATCCGCAGCCGCTGCCCCGGCGAACGAGCCAGCCTGATGACGGTCTCGAAATCGATCTCAGACAACCCCGCGGCGCCGAGCACCGGCTGGAACCTGGCCATCAGCCCGGCGTGCGCCTCCGCCAGCAGTCCAACGGCCGTCAAGCGAGGGTCGTCAAAATTCATCACGTCCATAGCGTAGCCGACGATAGTTGACTGGAGGAATATTCCTCGTGTAGAAATTTGTTGCCGCAGACATCCGCACAGCAACTATCCCTTGAGGAGAACCCCATGACCACCCGCACCTGGGAGTCATTGACCGTCCCCGCCGCCGGGACCTACAACCTGGACGTTGCCCACACCCGCATCGGTTTCATGGTCAAGCACATGATGGTCAGCAAGGTCCGCGGTCACTTCGGCGCCTTCAGCGGCTCGGTCACGATCGCCGAGAACCCGCTGGAGTCCACCGCCGAGCTCACCATCGAGACCGGCAGCATCGACACGGGCATGGCCGACCGCGACGGCCACCTGCGCAGCGACGACTTCCTGTCCGCGGAGAAGTTCCCGCAGATCACCTTCGGGAACGCGCGCGTGGTCAGCCACTCGGGCGACGAGTTCACCGTCGTCGGCGACCTGACCATCCGTGACGTGACCAAGGAGGTCGAGCTCACGGTCGAGTACGGTGGCGCGGGCACCAACCCGTGGGGCGGCTCGGTCTGGGGCTTCTCCATCACCACGGAGTTCGACCGCGAGGACTTCGGCCTGACCTGGAACCAGGCCCTGGAGACCGGCGGCGTGCTGGTGGGCAAGAAGGTCAAGATCGAGATCGAGGGCGAGGCGAACCCGGCCGCGTAACCCGGCACCGCCGGCGTTCGATGGACGTTATCCACAACCCCGAAGCCCGTCCACGCTCTGGGCGGGCTTCATCCACAGGTAGTTACCCACAGGCTGTTGATAACTCTTGGTGAAGGGCGGGGAGCAATCGCTTTGCCGCCTCGCCCGAAGGCCGGTACGCTGTGCTGAGCCGCGATGGCTTCCAGGAGGATTCGCCTAGTCAGGTCTATGGCGCCGCACTGCTAATGCGGTTTGGGTTTACCGCCCATCCGGGGTTCAAATCCCCGATCCTCCGCAGGCGGAAGGCCCTCTCCCTTGATCGGGGAGAGGGCCTTTTTGATCTCTGTGGGCGTCCGGGTTGCAGTTGCCCGTCAGAGCCGGCCCCAGAGGGCTTGTCCCATGCGCTCGCTGGCGTCCTTCATCTGGAGCATGGCCACGTGGGTGTAGCGCTCGGTGGTGGTCACGCGGGCGTGGCCGAGGATCTCCTGTACGACTCGGATGTGGACGCCTTGCTCGATGAGGAGGGTCGCCGCGGTGTGGTGGGCGTCGTGGACTTGGGCGTCATACGCCTTGGCCAGGAGCGCCGGCGGACATTGGAGAGTGAGCTTGCTCTGTCGACATCTCCAACTCACCGTCGGCGGCCAACGGACCGGCCGATTCTCGCGACCCGTCGTCAGTCGCCGACCGGGCTCGTCGGGGCGCCGCCCGTACCCTTGCCCGCGACCCGGACCACCCAAGTCGTCATCCCTAGCACCACCGCCGCCAACACCCCCAGCACCGCCGCGTTCACCGGATACCCGGCTCCCGGAAGCCCTCCCACGTACACGCTCGCCATCGGCAGCAGCACCACCAGAGCACGGCGTCCGACCGGCGACCGCAGCGCCATCACGGCGGCCACCATCGCCAGCGCCCACATGGGTGGGTAACCCCACCGGTGTGAGATCACTGCACCGACCGCCGAACCGCCGAATATCACCCCCATCCACCACAGCAGCCGCCGACTCCCCAGCAACCCGGGTCCGGGCGACGGCGCGAGGAGCACCATCACCCCGCACAAGCTCGAGGGCAGCACCGACATCGCCAGCCCGCCGAAATTGACAGGCACGCCTCCGATCCCGGGACGCCCTGTAAAACGTCGGCAATCGGTACCGCCCTGACGATCGCCTGCCTGGGGTGGCCGGCCGTCTCGGGTGGCTGGCGGCGATCGGCGGTCCAGGGCTTCGTTCCTCAGCCCCGGTCCACTGGGCACTGTTGCTGGCGTGCTCACGCTTGCGCCACAGCTGGCCCGGCTCGACCGTGTGTGGGGCCGTGGTGGGGGAGGTCCTGAGGCTCTGACACGACAGCGGCACAAACGGCCCTTGGTGTCGCTGTTTTGGTTAGGTAGGTTTCGTCCATGAAGGCAGCGGTTCATTCCAGGTACGGTCCGCCGGACGTGGTTCGGATCGCCGAGGTGGATGAGCCCTCGGTCGGGGACAAGGACGTTCTGGTCAGGGTGCATGCAACGACGGTGAACCGGACGGACTGTGCCTACCGAGCGGCCAAGCCCTTCTTCATGCGGATAATCACCGGCCTTACCCGGCCGCGGCGCAGGGTCCTCGGAACCGAGTTCGCGGGGGTGGTGGAGGAGGTCGGCGGCGGCGTCACGTCATTCGCCGTGGGGGAAAGGGTATTCGGGTACAACGAGGGCGCGTTCGGAACGCACGCCGAGTACCTGTCGGTTCCCGAAGACGGCATGATCGCGACCATGCCGGCGGACGCGACCTTCGCCGAGGCCGCTCCCGGCACCGAAGGTTCGCATTATGCGCTCTCGTTCATCAATACGGCCGGGATCCGGGCCGGGCAGGACGTCCTCGTCCATGGGGCGACCGGTGCCATCGGCTCGGCGGCGGTACAACTGCTGAAGAGCCTCGGCGTCACGGTGACCGCAGTGTGTGACACGGCGAACCTGGAGCTGGTGCGGAGCCTGGGCGCCGACCGGGTCGTCGACTACACGGCGCAGGACTTCACCAGGGACGCGCAGACCTACGACGCGGTATTCGACGCGGTCGGCAAGAGCACGTTCGGCCGCTGCAAGCGGCTGCTGAAACCCGGCGGGGCGTACCTGTCCTCCGACCTGGGGCCCTGGTGTCAGAACCTGGTCCTGCCGCTGGTCACGCCGTTGCTCGGCGGCAAGAAGGTGAAGTTCCCCTTCCCGAGGAACGACCGGGAGATGGTGTGGCACCTCCGGGAGCTGATCGAGTCCGGACAGTTCAGGCCGGTCATCGACCGGCGGTACCCGTTGGACCAGATCGTCGACGCCTACCGCTACGTCGAGACCGGGAAGAAGATCGGTAACGTCATCATCGACGTCGTACCGCCGAGCTGACCGACCCCTTGGCGGCCAAGGCACTTCAAGGCCACAAACTGCGGAGGGAGCACTCACGCCCGGGTTCGGCCGCTGCCAGGCGGTGGGGCCCGGCGGCAGCATACGGGCGTTCACTGTCTTAAGCCCGGGCGGCGACGGAGGGGTCGTGGACGTCCGAAGCGCCAATGGGCCTGGCAGCACCACCATCGTCCGCGCTTGTAGGACAAGCTTGAACCGATCGGGACTGGCAAGATTCGGGCTGCTAATGCGGGCACTGGAGCGTGAGCTTGCCCTTGCCCTTCGCCACCAGGCCGGCAGTCGCGGACCGATCAGGCGGGTGAAGCCGCGCCGGTCAGTGAGGGCTGGGCGAGCATCCAGTAGGGACCGGGACGAGGAGAAACAACGCAGTTCGCCAGCCGTACGCCAGCGTGAGAGCGCCGGGCCTCAGGGCGATGACCACGGCGGGCAGGATGCCGCCACAGCAGTCGGACGCATCCGACGCCCACGTAGCCGCCGATCCTGCACCGCCTGCCAACAGGGACATCTCCGCCTGGTGCCTCGTTAGAGTGTTAGCACTGGGTCGCTCTCCCGTTGCGAGGACAAGCATGGCGGATGAACCTGCCAAGCCACGACGGCTTACCGTCTACGCTGAAGTTGCTGCTGTTCTAGCCCTTGTCGTGGCGATCATCGGCGTCGTCGTTGCCGTTTTCGCGTTCGAGCATGACAAGGAAGTCGCCGACGGAAGTCAAGGGGCCAGTCCAGCAGTTACGGTTACGCAATACGCTACAAATAGCGGTATCCAAAAATCCGACAAGGACGACTCTTCTTCATCCGATTTTTGGCGTGTGACCGGAGTGGTGATTTTAACAATACTTACCGGCCTCATCTCCAGTTTTCTGGTCTTTACGTCCTGGGAAGAACTTGTAATCTCCGACTTCATTGTTATACTTATTACGGTGGCGATCGCGGGAACGCATGCCTTCATACTCTCCCTAATGGGCATCACCTTGATTTGGGCGATCGTGCTCGCAATGGTATTCGCGGCGATCGGATTCTTCGCCAACGTGTTCGCTGCTTAGCTTGTAAATTATGCCCACTGTAGGCGAAATCCGCCGCCGGGGTTCCATCGACTGACGTACGAAATCCACAGGACTTCCAGCCCTTATGGGAGACCGTAAGCGAGCAGAAAATGCTTGCAGACCGTCCGCGAAAGCGACGTGAGGCGCGGCGCAACGCCGAAGACCGTCCCAACGAGCGTACCGCCTCAGGTACGAGCATGCCTCCGGCGGGGCCCTCAGGCTTGGGGAAGATCAGGGAAAGGGCCGAATGATAGGTGTGCCCGTACCGGGTTTCCTCGGTTTCCTTACAGAGGGCGTGAGGTCCAACGGAGGCCGAGCGAGGAAGAAACACGTTATAGCGGCCAGAATCCAGAGAGCGCCAAGGCCAATGCCTATCCATCCACTAATGATCAGAGACTCATAGGACGCATCAGCGTGCGGCGTGCTTCCGAAATACTGTTTCTCTTGCACGAGCGTCCAGTATTCGCTATATCTGGCCCTCTCTCTGGCATCCTGTGCGTATCGTTCTAGAAGGATGCTGGGAACGAGAACCAGGCAGCCGATCCCCATCAGAACGAATCGCGCGCGCCTTACGGTCACTTGCCGCCTCCCTGCCTCAAGGTGGGATGAGAGTAGCTGAGCGCCCGAAACGACCACAATGAGAGGGCCTACGGCGTGCCCGATCGGACGGGAAAGCAGGGGGAACGGTGGGGAGTCACGGGGGACACGATCAGCGCCCTGAACAGCGACTACGCAGGTCACTCAAGATCGTCGTAGCTACGCGCCCGCTGGTTCCGCCAACGAATCTGCCTCATCCGGCGATGACAAAATCACCATCTCCGACTGCCTGATAGGTGGTCCAGCAGCATATCCAGCGGCCGCGGTACGCGATCGAGATCGAGTTCCGCGACGAGCAGGCCAGAGTAGCGGATCTTGCGGCCACTGCCGGATCCCATGAACCGGCGCAGCTGGTCGTGAGTGCTGCCCCCGCGCCATGCGGGTTGCTTCTGGAGCGTGCGAAATGAGCGGAGCTCGCCCTCGGCATCGACAACGCGCTCAACCGTGGCGGTGCCGAGGGCGCGGATCAGCTCGTCTTCCAGGTCAGCGACGCACACGAAGAATCCGAGCGCCTCCAGATCGGATCCGAGGCCGGCGCGCTCGAGACCCCTCCGGAAGTCGCCTTCCTCCCCGACGTCGACCAGACCCGCCAGCCGGAGATTGCGACCGGGAGGGCCGAACCTGCCGATATACGTCCCGATGTTCGTGGCACCGCCCATCGCCACCAGGGAGATGCCTTCGGCCGCTAGGTTCCGGCCACGGCGCTCGGCCAACGCTTCGATGGCCGACTTATCACTGGTTCCCTCGACCAGGACCACGGTTTGCGTGTCGCTCACGAGCCCAGCCTCGCATCGAACCTGGAGAGGTTCATCCCCTTTTACGCGCTGAAAGGTCACCAGCCGCAGACCACGATCGGCGTGCGTGATGTGGCCGACGCCGTGCAGTCGCACGAGAGGGACGATTCGTCAACGTGGTCCTCGCGGGACTGGCGGGGACATCCTCCTGATCAGAAAGGATGTCTGTCATTTTTCTGCGAGGCGTCGATCTGCGGGGGTGCGGCTCGTATGGAGAGCAGAAGGCCGGATAGGCCGGCCGCGAGATCGACCTGGAGGAGCAGAGCGATGTCTGACACGAGCATCCTGTTGAGCGGGCTTGCGATCGGTGAGTCGCCGCGGTGGCACGAGGACCGCCTGTGGTTCTCGAACTGGGGGACTCAGGAGATCATCGCCCTCGACACCGACGGCGCCGGCGAGGTGGTGATGCGGGTGCCGACCACTGTTCCGTTCTGCATCGACTGGCTGCCGGACGGCACTTTGCTGGTCGTGCAGGGGCCCGAGGCGCTGCTGCTGCGCCAAGACCGGGATGGTGCGCTGGTGCCTTACGTAGATCTGAGCCCGATCGCCAAGGGCTGGAACGAGATCGTGGTGGATCGCCGCGGCTTCACCTATGTCAACGGCAGCGACTTCGATTTCACGGGCGGCGGGCCGTTCGTTCCCGGGGTGATCGCGCTGGTCACCCCGGACGGGATGGTCCGGCAGGTGGCCGACGGCATCGAGTTCGGCAACGGCATGGTGGTGACGCCGGACGGCGGCACGCTGATCGTGGCGGAGTCGTTCGCCTCCCGGCTGACCGCCTTCGACATCGCCGCCGACGGCGGCCTGTCCAACCGGCGGGTGTGGGCTCAGCTGGAAACCGGCCCGGATGGCATCTGCCTGGATGCCGAGGGCGCGGTCTGGGCCGCCTCGATGGGCCGGTGCGTACGGGTCCGGGAGGGCGGCGAGATACTGGGGCAGGTCGTGGTCCCTGAAGGGCTGAGCTGTTTCGCCTGCGCACTGGGCGGCGCGGACCGTAGGACCCTGTTCGTGATGGTGGCCCAGTGGCTTGGGGTTGAGAACATGTTTGGCCCTGACCGGACCGGCCAAGTGCGCACGACCCGGGTGGCCGTACCGGGCATCGCCTAGGCTGCCCGAGCACACGACTCCACGCAACCGGGTCAGGACAGCAGCTTGGCATAGCAGCGACTGAGCGGTTCGTGCTGGTAGGGCGGATAGTTGGGGATGATCGTGTAGCCGGCGCGGGTGTACAGCGCGATGGCCTCGGGCTGGCGGATGCCGGTCTCCAGGCGGATCTCGGAGTGGCCGAGGGTGGTGGCGATGCGTTCGGCCTCGGCCAGCAGCCGTCTGGCGATACCGCGGCCGCGGGCCGCAGGGGTCACATACATGCGCTTGAGCTCGGTGGCGCCGTCGGGGAAGGGCTGGATGGCGCAGCAACCGACTGGCTGGCCGTCGAACTCGGCGAGCAGGAAGCGGATGGCCGGGTTGAGGTTGGCCCCGGCGTCACCGGTGTCGTGGGGGTAGCGACTGGCGAGGTCGGCGTCAACCCCCCGCGCGCCGCTTAACCGCGGCGCGACGGGAGAATCTCCGGCCTTCAGGCCGGGGAGGAGTTCAATGACAGGTTCAGGGCCCCCAAGGTGCTGTCAGTCGAGGATGTGGGAGGTGGCGCGGGCGTAGCGGTGGCGGATCTCCGGAACGGCGTCCCCCTCGTACGTCTCCGTCTCCTCCGACCGCCACTCCGGCGAAGTGACCAGCGTGGCGGCCTGGTACGCGGCGCCGTTGGCGACGTACTCGGCCGGGGACGGCACCGTGATCGGGGCGCCGAAGATCGTGGGGGCGATGCGGCGGACCGCCTCCGAACGGGCCGCGCCGCCGATCAGCAGCACCCGCTCGGGCTTCGTGCCCAGCGCGTCGAGAGCGTCGGCCAGGCCGCACAGCATGCCCTCGATGGCCGCGCGTGCCAGGTGGGCGGGGGTCGAGGTGGCCAGGGTCAGCCCGTGGATGGAGCCCGTCGCGGTGGGGCGGTTGGGGGTGCGCTCGCCCTCCAGGTACGGCACGAGCGTCAGCCCGCCCGCACCCGGCGGCGCCTGGAGGGCCAGATCACTCAGCTCGTCAAGGCTCACACCGGCGATGCGGGCGGCGGCGTCCATCACCCGGGCGGCGTTGAGCGTGCACACCAGCGGCAGGAAGTGCCCGGTCGCGTCGGCGAACCCGGCCACCGCGCCCGTGGGGTCGGCACTGGCCGACTCCGCGACCGCGAACACCGTGCCGGAGGTGCCCAGCGACACCACGACGTCACCAGGCCGGGCGCCCACTCCGAGTGCGGCCGCCATGTTGTCGCCCGTCCCCGGTGCGATCATGGCCGCGCCCCCCTCGAAGGCCGCGTCCGTCGGACCCAGCACCTGGGGGAGCCGCGGGACCGCCCCGAGCGCCAGCTTCAGCAGATCCGTGCGGTACGCCCCCGTCGCCGGCGACCAGTAGCCCGTCCCCGAGGCGTCCCCCCGATCCGTGGTGAGCTGGTCGATCGGTGGCGTAGGAGCGTCGGGGGAGAAGGTCCCTGAGGCGAGCGCGCCGGCCAGGCGCCACGTGAGCCAGTCGTGCGGCAGGCAGACCGCGGCCGTACGGGCGGCGTTGCCCGGCTCGTTCTCGGCCAGCCACCGCAGCTTGGTCACCGTGAACGAGGCGACCGGCACCGAGCCGACCGCGGAGGCCCAGGCCTCCGGCCCGCCCAGCTCAGCGATCAGGTCGGTGGCGGCCTGGGCGGAGCGGGTGTCGTTCCAGAGCAGAGCGTCGCGTACGACATTTCCGGACTCGTCCAGGCAGACCATGCCATGCTGCTGCCCCGCCACGCTGATGGCCAGCACGTCGGAGAGCCCGCCGGCCTCCTCGATGGCCCGCAGCAACGCGGACCACCAGTGCGACGGATGGACCTCCGTGCCGTCGGGATGCGGCGCGCGGCCCTGCCGCACCAGCGCGCCCGTCTCCGCGTCACGAATGACGACCTTGCAACTTTGCGTCGAGGAATCGACCCCAGCGACCAGCGTCACCCACGAACTCCTAACAAGTGCTCCAGCGCAAGCTGGTTGAGATACGTGAAATGGTATCCGCGCGCGGCGGCGACCTCAGGATCGAAGTCGTCGTTAGCCAGATCGGCCAGTGTCTCGCCGCGGTTGAGCGTGGGCAGGCCGAGCTCCTCGACGCGGGAGGCTCTCAGTGCGTCTCGTACCTCGGGGTCGGCCCGGAAGGCCCGCGCCTTCTCACGCAGGATGAGGTACGTCCGCATGTTGACGGCGGCCGACACCCACACGTCCGAAGGGTCCTCCGTACGCGACGGCTTGTAGTCGAAGTGGCGCGGCCCGTCGTAGCCGCCGTGCTCCAGCAGGTCGACCAGGAAGAACGCGCTCATCACGTCGCCGTGGCCGAAGACCAGGTCCTGGTCGAACCGCGGCCCGTGCTGGCCGTTGAGGTCGATGTGGAACAGCTTGCCGTGCCACAGCGCCTGCGCGATGCCGTGCACGAAGTTGAGGCCGGCCATCTGTTCGTGGCCGACCTCGGGATTGAGCCCCACCATTTCCGGATGTTCCAGCTCGCCGATGAACGCCAGCGCGTGCCCGATCGTCGGCAGCAGGATGTCGCCGCGCGGCTCATTGGGCTTGGGTTCGAGAGCGAAGCGGATGCCGTAGTCGTGCTCGCGCACATAGCCGCAGAGCAGGTCGATGGCCTCCTTGTAGCGCCCGAGCGCCGAGCGCACGTCCTTGGCCGCATCGGACTCGGCCCCTTCCCTGCCGCCCCAGCACACGTAGGTGGTGGCGCCCAGGGAGGCGGCCAGGTCGAGGTTGCGCATGACCTTGCGCAGGGCGTGTCGCCGCACGTCACGGTCGTTGCTGGTGAAGGCGCCGTCGCGGAAGACGGGGTGTGTGAACAGGTTGGTGGTGGCCATGGGCACTTTCAGCCCGGTCTCGGCAAGCGCTTTCCGGAAGGCCGCGATCGCCCGGTCGCGATCGGGCTCGACGGCGAGCAGGTCGTCGTCGTGGAATGTGACGCCGTAGGCCCCCAGTTCGGCCAGCCGATGCACGCTCTCGACGGGGTCGAGGGGCGCCCGAGCGGCGTCCCCGAACGGATCGCGCGCCTGCCAGCCGACCGTCCACAGACCGAAGGTGAATCGATCTTCAGGGGTTGGCTCGTACATGTCTCGATGCTCCCCTGCTGATCAGTTCTTCACAAGCCCGAGGGATCACGCCCGATGCTGATCTCCTCGGCGATCTTGCGGATCTCCGCCACCTCGAGGCCGGGGGCCTTGGGAAGGTGGCGCTGCAGCGCCTCCATCACCACGGGCACGGGCTGGCCGGCGAACCGCCCGGCAATGCCGTGGACCGCCCTGAACAGCGCCTCTTCGGTGTCGTGCATCGGCCTCTCCTTCGTCGGGTACCCGGAGAACGGTACGGCCTCGGCCCGACAGTTTCTCACTATCCCTCCAGCGTGTTCCGCACCGCGACGCAAATCTCGTCGAGCCGGCGTACCTGCTCGGGTGTCAGCACGTCGAACAGGCTTCGCCGTACCTCCTCTACATGCCCTGGCGCGGCGGCGGCCAGTGCGGCGAACCCGTCGTCCGTGAGCACGGCGAGATTGCCGCGCCGGTCGGCGGGGCAGCGCTCGCGGCGGACCCAGCCGCGCTCCTCCAGGCGGGCGACGGCGTGTGAGAGACCGCTCTGGGAGCTCTGCGCCCTGGCGGCCAGTTCGCTCATCCGCATCGACCGCTCGGGCGCCTCGGAGAGCGCCACGAGGATCATGTAGTACGTGTGCGGCATGCTCGCGTCCCGCTGGAGCTGGCGGTCGAGCGTCTCGTTGATGAGCTGGGTCGCCGCCAGGAAGTTCCGCCAGGTGTGCTGTTCGTCCGCATCCAGCCATCTCGTCACGGGGTCAATTTAGTTGAACGCTCATATACTTAGCGAGGGACTCGGCTGAAAGGGGAAAAACCATGCCTGTCCAGCGACTCAACCACGCGGTTCTTTACGTCCGTGACGTGGAACGCAGCGTCGCCTTTTACCGCGAGGCCCTCGGCTTCGAGATCGTGATGGGCATGCGGGGCGCCGCCTTCCTGCAGGCTCCCGGCTCGACGAACGACCACGACCTGGGCCTGTTCGAGATCGGCGCGAGCGCGGAGCCCTCGCCGGCGGGGCGCACGTCCGTCGGCCTCTACCACCTGGCGTGGGAGGTCGACACCCTCGACGAGCTGGAGCGCGTCGCGGCCAAGCTGACCGAGCTGGGTGCCCTGGTGGGCGCATCCGACCACGGCACCACGAAGGCGCTGTACGCCAAGGACCCCGACGGGCTGGAGTTCGAGGTGTCGTGGCTGGTGCCGGCCTCGCTGCTCACCGACGAGATCCTCGCCGCGCGCGCCGGCATCCGTCCGCTCGACCTGCGCGCCGACAAGGAGAGGTTCGGCGCGCAGACTCGTGGCGGAGTGGGGGTCTCGATCCAGGCCTGAAGTACCGTGGGTTGTATACGGCCCTTCTTCCACGGAGAACGGTCATGCCAACCGATCCTGACCATGTGCTCGACGCCATCGACGGCGTCGTCGACGAGTGGGAGACGCTGAGCGCGGACGCCATGCGCTGGGCGCCTCCCGAGGACAAGAGTCCCGATTTCATGACCGAGATGACGGAGATCTTCGGTCCGCTGGTCAATGCCTTCGCGCAGGCGTTGCGGCCCGTGAGCGACGCGTTCGAGCGGGTGCTGCACACCTTTGACGAGGACGACTAGCCGGTGCGCCGCCGCCGCGTCCGCCGCGGGTACGCCTTGGCCGTCTCGGCCAGCCGCGCGGCGTGCTCGGCCTGCTTGCGCCAGTGCCCGTAGGCGTCGCCTCGCTGCGCCAGCCGGTCGAGCTCGCTCATGGTCGCCAGCGGGATGAACGCGGGCTCGGCGTCCCGCCACGGCGTGCCGGGCAGCGGCATGAACGTGTGGGTGTGGATGCGGGCACCCAGTTCTGCCAGGTCGGCGGCCAGCTCCAGCGACTGCCCCTGGTCCTCCTCGGTCTCGCCCGGCATGCCGAAGATGAAGTCGACGTTCGGCCGGAAGCCGTGCTCGATCGCGATCCTGACGGCGTCGCGCACCGGCGAGGTGTCGTGGCCGCGCCCGGAGGCGGCCAGCACCTTGTCGGAGCCCGACTGGGCGCCGATGATCAGGTTGTCGTTGGCCACGTAGCGCTTGAGCAGCCGCATGGCCTCGGACGTGACGTGCTCAGGGCGTACCTCTGAAGGAAAGCTCCCGAAGAACACCCGGCCGTCCGGCGGCAGTTCCTCCTTGACCCCGGCCAGCAGCTCCTCCACCTTGCCGAGGTCAGGATCGGGCCCTGGGGAGCCGTACGAGAGCGAGGTCGGCGTGATGAAGCGGATGTCGCGCAGGCCCCTGTCGACCATCCCGCGCACGTGCTCCCGCACGCTGGCGACCGAGCGGTGGCGGAACTGCCCGCCGAACATGAACGGCGTCTGGCAGAAGCGGCACGTGTAGCGGCAGCCGCGGGTGATCTCGATCGGCCCCTTCCTGCCCAGGAACGAGGGGAACGCGTCGAGCGGGAGTTGCGGCGCCGGCCTGGTGCGCAGCGCGACGCCGTCACCGTCCTTGATCGCCAGTCCCGGGACCGAGGTGAGCGGCTCGTCCCGCTGGAGAGCCCGGACGAGGGAGATGATCGTGGACTCGCCCTCGCCGATCCCCGCCAGGTCCCAGCCCGCGTCGATGACCTGCTGCGGCTCGGCCGTGGCGTGCACGCCGCCGGCGATGTGCAGCCCGCGGCCGCCGCTCAGTGACCTGACCGTGGCCAGCTCGGCGGCCATGGCCTCGGCGTCCGGCGAGTAGAACGACCACAGCACGAGCACCCGGTCGGCCCCGCTGGCAGAGATGTGCTCGGCGGTCTCCTCGGGGGTCGTCCCGAGTCTCAGCTCGTGCTCGACCCCCGCGGTCTCCAGGGCGGCGAGCAGCGCGTGCACGCCGTACGTCACCGCCTTGCGGTATCGGACCACCACACTCACAGCCAGCGCCACGTCCCGCAGCGTAGCTCAGCCCTGACGTACCGGGCGCAGTGCGCCGGCCAGCCTGGCCAGCTCGGCGAGCATGTCGTCGGCCGCGGACTCCATGACCTCGTTGGCGTGCACCTTGCCGTCCTCGCCGATGAACTGCGAGTAGAACGGGATGTTCACCGCCTCGAGCAGCGGGACCATCTTCAGTGTGCTGACCACCTGGTGCAGGCTGTGCGTGGCGCGGGTGCCGCCGGAGACCCCTCCGTAGCTGACGAACCCGGCCGGCTTGTGGTGCCACTCGTGGTGCAGGTAGTCGAGGGCGTTCTTCAGCACGGCGTTGAAGCTGTGGTTGTACTCGGGGGTCACGAAGACGTACGCGTCACCCCGGTCGATGGTGGCGCTCCACTCCTTGGTGTGAGCGTTCACATACTGCTTGAGCCGCGGGTGGTTGGGCTCGTCCAGGAACGGCAGCCCGACCTCGGCCAGATCGACCAGCTCCACCTCGAAGAGGCCCGAGTCCACGGCCTTGCCGTGGAACCAGTCGGCGATGGAACGGCCGGCGCGACCGGGACGGGTGCTCGCGACGATGATCTGCAAGACGGGCCTGTTCATTTTTCAACTCCTGTGCTCGGTAAGACATCTGCTCAACATTATTGAGTAGCTTTACCTTCCTGAGCAAATGCTAGGATCTTCGGCGTGAGTCTCAACTCGGTGTGCACTCGCTTCCACATCGCCCTGGAGCTGATCGGCGCCCGCTGGTCGGGAGCGGTGATCCACATGATCTTCAAGGGCGCCCACCGCTACGCCGACCTCAAGGCGGCCATTCCCGGCATCAACGACACGATGCTGGCCCGGCGGCTGCGCGAGCTGGAGGCCGCCGGGCTCATCGAGCGCCGCGTGCTGGCCACGTCGCCCGTGCGGGTCGAATACCACCTGACCGAGATGGGGCAGGAGCTGCGGCCCGTGCTGGACGAGCTCGTGACGTGGGCGCACAAGTGGGTCCCGCTGCCGGAGGCCAAGTCCGCTTAGCCATCCTGCCGGGTGGGCGATGCGGGAGCCGGACGAGGAGCTGCCGGTGCCGCTGGCCGACATGCTGCGGGCCATGGTGGAGGCGCTGGAACGCCGCCCGTTCCGCACCCGCATCGAAGGGCTCATACGGCTAGACTCGTCGGCATGACCTGGCGACATTGATCCATAACCAGGGGCCGGCGCGGGACGCGCGGGCCTCCGAGGCTTCAGGCACTCGGAGTCCCTACTCGTCCCCTGGAAGGCCGCATGCTTGTCGCTTCGCTGTACGTCTACACGTTTCTCGGCGAGTTCATCCTGCTCTACCCGGTTTACACGCTGCTGTTCGCGGACGCCGGGTTATCGGTAGCGGAGACCTCGTCCCTGTTCGTCATCTGGTCGGTGACGGGCATGGTGCTGGAGATCCCGTCGGGTGCCTGGGCCGACAGGGTCTCCAGGCGCCTGCTGCTCTGCCTGGGGCCGCTGCTGGCGGGCCTGGGCTTCGGGTTGTGGGTCCTGTTCCCCTCGTACTGGGCCTTCGCGCTCGGGTTCGTGCTGTGGGGGGCCGAGGGGGCGCTCGTCTCGGGCGCGTTCGAGGCGCTGTCGTACGAGGAACTCTCGCGTCGAGGGCTCGAGGCCCGCTACGTCACCGTCATGGGCCGGGCCACCTCCGTCGGCCTCGTCGCGGACGCGCTCGCCATCGGCCTGGCCGTGCCCGTCTTCGCCGCCGGGGGTTACCTCGCCGTGGGGGCGGCCAGCGTGCTGGCCTGCGTCCTGTGCGCCGCTGTGGCGCTGACGCTGCCCGAGCGCAGGACGCGGGGGACCGGGCAGACCAAGTCCGGATATTTGGCGATATTGAGGGAGGGCGTCACAGAGGCCCGCACGGATCCCGGGGTGTTGCACGCCGTCCTGCAGGTCTCGCTCGTGACGGCGATCTGGGGGGCCCTGGAGGAGTACGTCCCCTTCCTGGCGGCCGAGACGGGCGTGGCCAAGACCACCATTCCGCTGCTGATCCTGCTCGTCTGGATCGGCGCCACGGCCGGCGGCCTGCTGTCGGGCGTGGTGTCCGCGTACGCCCCCCTGCTCGCGCTGGGGGCGGTGGCCATGGCCGCAGGGGCTCTCGTTGGGCATCCGGCGGGTTTCGGGCTGATCGCCGTGGCGTTCGGGGCGTTCCAGCTGGCCGGGGTTCTGGCCGGCGCGCGGCTCCAGGAGCGGATCACGGGCACGGCGCGGGCCACTGTGACCTCTGTCGCCGGTTTGGGGACGAATCTGGTCACGGTGGTGGTCTACGTCGTCTACGGAGCGACCTCGTCGTACGTCTCGCACGGCACGACGTTCGCGATCCTGGTCCTTCCTTACCTGCTGATCTCAGTGGCGGGACGACGACGGGATCCGCTTGGGCAGGGGCGGGGGCTCCGGCGCTTCCTGCGGCGGGATCAGGGGCGGGTCGGTCCTGGCGCCCCGCCAGCGTGAGGGGAAGGCCGAAGCGGCCAGCAGGACGCACCCCGTGGGGAGCGACCAGGTGTAGAGCAGGGTCATGTAGCCCTCGAGAAACTCGCTCGGCACCTGGTCGAATCCCATCCGGTGGTCGCCGCCCATGGCGATGCGCACCAGGGCCGCCCCGATGAATCCGGTGAAGGCGAGGCCCGGCAGCAAGGAGGCGAGCGGTGAGATCCGCGACCCCGCCAAAGCGCCGATGAGGACCAATGTGCCGATGAACACGGCCATCACAGTCCAATCGACGCTCATAACCGCCGTGACGCGAAAGCGCTCGATCCCGACGATGAAACCGGCCGCGATGAGCGGGCTGGCCAGCAGTCCTGCGCCGGCGCCGAGCACATGACGAACACCATTACGCACAGAGAACACCTCCAGCCACGGGACCCTACCGACCCACCAGGCCGCCCACCTTTAAGGCGGTAAATCCGCGATCAGGACCCATGCCCAAAAAGCCCCCATAACACCGAAATAGAGACTCTTTGGCATGCTGGCATCGGCCGTAGCAAACGTTAGCTTGACAGCACCCCCACCCGAGGAGTGCACATGTTGAGTAAACGCTGTGCGCTGGTGGGCGGCGTCATCCTCGCCGCCTGCCTGGCCACCCCCATCAGCCCCGCAGCAGCTGAACCGGCACCTCAATCCGCCTCCCCAACCCCGCCCCCTGCCGTGGTCGACGCGTTGGAGCGGGACCTCGGCCTCTCCGAGCAGCAGGTGCTCGCCCGACTGGCCAACGAGGAACGCGCCGCGGCCACGGAGGCCACGCTGACCTCCCAGCTCGGCGCGTCGTACGGCGGCGCCTGGCTGAACGACGACGCCTCCAAGCTCCTGGTCGCCACCACCGATCCCAACACCACCGCCACCATCGAGTCGCAGGGCGCGCAGCCGGTCGTGGTCACGCGGTCGCTCGCCCAGCTGGACGCGATCATGCGGCAGATCGACCAGGCCCCGAGGCGTGCCAGGGCCGCGGCCGCGCTCTGGTACGTGGACGTGAAGAGCAACAGCGTCGCCGTCCAGGCGCCCACGGTCGAGGCCGCGGAGGCCCTGGCCACGGCCGCGCGCGTGGATCGCAACGCGGTCAGCGTGTCGGCGACCGCCGAGCGGCCCACGCCGTTCATCAACATCGTCGGCGGCGCGCCGTACTACATCGGCTCCAGCCGCTGCAGCGTCGGCTTCTCCGTCACCAAGGGCAGCACCCCCGGCTTCGTCACCGCCGGGCACTGCCGCCTGGCCGGCAGCCGGACCACCAACCCGACGGGCACCTTCCAGGGCGCGTCCTTCCCGGGCAACGACTACGCCTGGGTCGCCGCCCCCGGCAACACCCCGCAGCCGTGGGTACGCGGCTCGGGCGGCTCGACCGTGATCGTCCGCGGCTCCACCCAGGCCGCGGTCGGCTCGTCCATCTGCCGCTCCGGTTCGACCACCGGCTGGCGCTGCGGAACCATCCAGCAGCACAACGCCACCGTCACGTACTCGCAGGGCACCGTCACCGGCCTGACCCGCACCAGCGCGTGCGCCGAGCCGGGCGACTCGGGCGGCTCGTTCATCTCGGGCAACCAGGCCCAGGGCGTGACCTCGGGCGGCTCGGGCAACTGCACCAGCGGCGGTACGACGTACCACCAGCCCGTCAATGAGATCTTGAGCGTGTACGGCCTCACGCTCACCACCGGCTGAGCCCCCGCCGGCTCTGCTGACCGGAACCCCGCGCCGCGTGCCCTGGCCGACCAGGGCACGCGGCGCGGCGATTTTTTACCTGGCTCACCGATGACTTTTCGCGCCTCGCCTGGTCTGCCTCTCTGCAAGAGATCTGGATTCACCATTGAGGAGTTCGCGATGAAGCGACCCGTCGTCGGCGGCATGCTGCTCGCCAGCACCAACCCCGAGCGCCTGCGCACCTGGTACGTCACCGCGCTCGACCCGGAGGAGAACACCGACGTCCAGCAGTACGGAGTGCTCAAGTTCGGTGAGTTCTACCTGTTCATAGACACGCGGTCGGACGTGACCGACAAGAACCCGGAGCCCGGCAGGACCATACTGAACTTCCACGTGGCCGACGCCCGCGCCGTCGCAGCCCGCATGGAGCAGGCGGGCGCGTCGTGGCTGGCACCGCTCGAGGACCGCGACGGCAGCCTGTTCGCCACCGCGATCGACCCGGACGGCAACTACGTGCAGATCATCCAGCTCAGCGAGGCCGCTCTCGCGGCCATGTGAGGCGATCATGTTCGAAAACACAAAGGCGTTCAGCGGGTTCTCGGTGAACGACATCGCGGCGGCGAAGAGGTTCTACGGCGAGACGCTGGGACTGCGTGTCTCGGAAGACCACGGACTGCTGACCCTGCACATCGCGGGCGGCACCGACATCCTCGTCTACCCGAAGGAGAAGCACACTCCGGCCACGTTCACGATCCTCAACTTCCCGGTCGAGGACATCGACAAGGCGGTGGACGAGCTGACGGCGCGGGGAGTGCGCTTCGAGCGCTACGAGGGATTCCCGGTGGACTCGAAGGGCGTTCTCCGCGGCCAGGGGCCGCCCATCGCCTGGTTCACGGACCCGGCGGGGAACATTCTGTCGGTCATCCAGCAGTAGCGGTGGCGTCGTATCGGGGCGGCACCCCCACGTAGGCCTGCCGCCCCGCGCGGCTACGGCCAGAGGTCAGGGTCGGGTCAGGGGTGGGTCGGGGTGGGAGCCGGATGTGGGACGGGGCCCACGGGCGGGAAAGTGGGCTCATGACCGCAGTGAAGAGGCTCTACCCCCTGATCGCCTGCGCCTCCATCCTGTTCTCGGTGGTCGCCGTGGTGGCCGGGCAGTTCGGGCCCGACCCCTACCTGGACCCCCTCAATGTGACCATCAGCGAATACGCCGTGTCTGACCGCGGGGGCGTCACGGAGGTCGCTATGGCAGTGCTCGGGGTCGGGTCGCTGGCGCTGCTGGCAGGGCTGCGGGCGACAGGGGCGCCGGTGCGGGGGATGCCTGAGTGGTTGCTCGGGGTTTGGTCGGGGGCGCTCATGGTGGCGGCTCTGGTCCCGACCACGCCCATCGGGGCGGACCTCGATCTGGCGGCTCAGGTTCATCGGTACGTGTCGGTCGCGGCGTTCGTCAGCCTCCCGGCCGCCGGGGCGTTGCTGGTGCCTCGGCTCGCCTCAGACGAACGCTGGAAGCCTGTGGCGCGAGTGGTGGAGTGGGTGGCCCTTGCCGGGGGGTTCGGGCTGCTGGCGATCACGTACGTGGCTATGCCGGGGGAGCGGGTGATGATCGGGCTCGTCGAGCGGTTGTTGCTGGGGGCCGAGGTGGCCTTGCTGGGCGTGCTGGCCGGCTGGCTGCTCTGGACGACGGTGAGCCCGCGGCTCTCGGCTGGACGGCTCGTTCCGTTCGGGGACCGGGGCGTCGCAAGAGAAAGAGAGCGTGTAGCTGCTGGTTCGGCCCTCGGGGGAGCCTCGTGGAGGAGCGCGGCCTAGGCCCGCCTCGCAGTCACAGGAGGCACCAATTTCCTGACATATCACAGATTTATCGCTAATCGATCTTAAAACCATCTGTTCGGGTGCTATTCTCTCCGCGATCTTCTATCCGGGAGCAGGTGTCATGGCATCGGGCAGATCCATCAGATTCAAGATCTCGACGCTGCTCGTCATCCCCTTGATCTCCCTGATCGCGCTCTGGGGCTTCGCCGCGAGCACCACGTTGGGGGAGGCGCTCAGCCTGCTCAAGGTCGAGACGATCTGGACGGGCGTCATCAACCACGCCGACGGCCTGATCTCCAACCTCCAGGCCGAACGGCTGGCCTCCGCCGAGCAACTGGCGGGCACGGTCACGGCCCCCGACGCGCTGAGCAAGGCCCGGACCAAGGTCGACAACAGCAGGAAGACGCTGCGCGAGCAGTCGATGGCCCAGGACACGCAGTCGGCGCTCACGCAGGACATGAAGACCCAGCTCCAGACGGTGTTCGAGGCGATCAACCGGATACCGGACATCCGGCACAAGGTGGACGACCGCAAGCTCACCCCCGGCACTCTCGTCACCGAGTACGCGAAGATCTCCGACGAGATCCACCTTCTGTACTCCCGGATGACGGTCAGCACCGACCTCGAGCTGGCGCTCCAGGCGCAGGGCCTGATCGCCGCCGACGAGGTGCGCGAGATCCTGAGCCGGGAGCACGCGCTGATCGTGGCCTCGAACGGCCGGGTCAGCATGCACGACCTCCACATGCTGGCCGGTCTCGACAGCACCAGGACGTACCTGTTCCCCAAGGCGCTGGCCAACCTCGACACCGAGCTGCGGGCCCCCTTCGAGAAGCTGTACTACTCCCCGCGCTACAGCACGATGGAGAACCTGCTGGAGAGCTACATCACCGGCCAGCCGGTGGACGTCGAGCTCTGGCGGGGCGTGGCCGAGCAGGTGCAGAAGGAGTACAGGGACGCCGTCTGGCGCACCGGCGACAAGCTGCTGGCCAGGATGGAGCCCGCGGGCGTGGGCGTCGTGGTGCGGGCCGGCATAGCGGGCCTGCTCGGCCTGGTCGCGGTCGTGTTCTCCGTCATCATCTCGATCAAGGTCGGCCGCAGGCTCACCCGCGAGCTGGGGACGCTGCGCCGTACCGCGTTGGACCTGGCCGAGATCAGGCTGCCCGACGTCGTGGCGAAGCTGCGCAAGGGCGAGAGCGTGGACATCGCGACCGAGGCGCCGCCCATCACGGTGGGCCGCAACGCGACCAGCGAGGTCAGCGACCTGGCCGCGGCGTTCGACAGCGTGCAGAGCACGGCCGTGGACGCGGCCGTCGAGCAGGCCAGGCTGCGCGATGGCGTGTCCGAGGCGCTGCGTAACCTCGCCAGGCGCAGCCAGTCGCTGCTGCAGCGCCAGCTCAAGATGCTGGACGAGATGCAGCGCCAGACGGAGGAGCCGGAGGCGCTCGAGCGGCTGTTCAGGCTCGACCACCTGACCACGCGCATGCGGCGCCACGCCGAGGGCCTGGTGCTGCTGTCGGGCGGCTCGGCGGGCCGCAGGTGGCGCGGAGCCATCCCTGTCGAGGACGTGCTGAGCGGCGCGGCGGCCCAGGTCGAGGAGTACACGCGGGTACGCGTCTACCCGATGTCCGAGTGCGGCGTCTCGGGCGCGTCCGTGGCCGACCTCATGCACCTGTTCGCCGAGCTGATCGAGAACGCCGCCTCCTTCTCATCGCCCAGCAACGAGGTCTCCGTACGCGGTGAGATGGTCGGCAGGGGCTTCGCCGTCGAGATCGAGGACCGCGGCCTGGGCATGGACCCGGCCACCCGGAAGGCCATCAACGAGCGCCTGGCCAGCCCGCCGGAGTTCGATCCCGCGCAGACGGAGCGGCTCGGCTTCGCGGTGGTCGGCATGCTCGCGGCCAGGCACGGCGTCAGGGTGACGCTCAAGCCCTCACCGTACGGCGGCACCACCGCCATCGTGCTCCTGCCGGGCTCGCTGGTCGAGCCCATGGCGACGCCGGTGCAGCCGCTCGAGTTCGAATCCGTCTCCGTGTCGGTCGTACGATCCGAGCCCACAGGGCCCGGCGAGCTCCCGCGCCGTGTCCGTACCAGCAAGCGCGGCGGCGCTCCGGCGGCGAACGAGCTGCCCCAGCAGTTGCCGCAACAGCATGAGCGGCAGGACTCGGAGCTGCCCCGCCGCGCGCGGCAGAGGGAGACGGGCCTGCCGCGGCGTGAACGGCAAGCCGGCCTGCCGCAGCGGCTCAAGCAGGCGCCGCCCCCGGTGCCGCCGGCCGAGGAGCGCTCGCCCGAAGAGGCCAGGGCGCTGCTCTCCTCGCTTCAGTCGGGCTGGCAGCGCGGGCGGCAGGACAGCGAGCAGGATGGGGGATCTCAGTCGTGAGCCGCGAGCACGAGTGGGTCGATGAGGAGGCAGGTCCCGTCGTACGGCCGTACGCGGTCGCCCGCGGGCGCACCAAGCCCGCCTCCTCCTCCACGCTCGACCTGCTGGCGACCGTCGTCTCGACGGGGTTGCCCATCCCGGCGAAGGCGGAGCTCAGCGCTCAGCACCGGCGGCTGCTGAGCGCCGCGTCCGGCGAGACCAGGCCCGTTGCCGAGGTCGCCTCGGATCTGGGCCTGCCCGTCGCCGTCGTGAGGGTGCTGCTGGGGGACCTGCTCGAGCACGGCCTGATCACGGTGCGCCCGCCGCGCGACAAGGCCGCCACGCCCACGGAGAGCCTCCTCCGAGAGGTGATCAACGGCCTCAGGGCGCTCTAGGCCGCCCGGGGTTCGCCAGGCGGCTAGTTCGCCGAGGTCAGCGTCCGCAGGGAGTGCTCGACCAGGGTGATCATGACTTCCTTGGCGGACGCGCGCCGCCGCACGTCGCACAGCATGATCGGCACGTCGTCGTCCAGGTCCAGCGCGATGCGCACGTCCTCCACGCTGTGCCTGGAGGCCCCGTCGAAGCAGTTGACGGCGACCACGAACGGCGTGCCGCGCTGCTCGAAGTAGTCGATGGACGGGAAGCAGTCGGTCAGCCGCCGCGTGTCCGCGATCACGACCGCGCCCAGCGCGCCGTAGGACAGCTCGTCCCACATGAACCAGAACCGCTCCTGCCCGGGGGTCCCGAACAGGTACACGACCAGCCCGTCGCGGATGGTGATGCGGCCGAAGTCCATCGCCACGGTCGTGGTGTTCTTACCCTCCACGCCGTCGAGGTCGTCGACCCCGATCCCGCGGTCGGAGAGCACCTCCTCCGTGCGGAGCGGCTTGATCTCGCTGATCGACCCGACCAGTGTGGTCTTGCCGACGCCGAACCCTCCTGCGATGAGAATCTTCAGCGCAACGGGGTCCTCAGAGAGCACGGAGTCCATTGATCACTTCCTTGAGAATGCGCTCATTCGACCGCGACCCTCTAGCGGAGGGCGACGTCACCGAGATGAGGCCGTGGTCACGCAGGTCGCCCAGCAGGACCCGGACGACGCCTACGGGCAGGTCGAGCTCGACGGCCAGGTCGGCCACCGAGATCGCGTCACGAGCCGCCCGCAGGATGAGTTGTTGTTCGGGACCGAGCTCGCCAGGCGGGTCGCCGATGGCGCGCACGGATGCCACGAGGTCGAACGCGTCCCCTGAGGAGTGCGTGCGACCGCGGATGAGAGCATAGGGCCGGACGACGGGCCCCGCGTCCTCATCGAACCACTGGGGGCTATCGCTCATGACGCTCCAGCGCGCGGATTGGTGGTGATGTGCTGGCCCACCCGCTTGACCAGCATCGCCATCTCGTAGGCGATGTGGCCGACGTCCACGTTCGCATCGGCGATCACGGCCAGGCACGTGCCCTGTCCCGCCGCGGTGACGAAAAGGAACGCCGTCTCCATCTCCACAATGGTCTGGCGCACGTCGCCGCCGCCGAAATGGCGTCCGGTGCCACGCGCAAGACTCTGGAACCCGGCGGCCACAGCCGACAGATGCTCGGCATCCTCCCGGGACAACCCCTTGGAGTAGCCCACCGCCAGGCCGTCGGTCGACAACAGGACCGCCTGGCGTACGGCGGCGACCCTAGTGGCCAGGTCGTCGAGCAGCCAGTTCAGCTCACCAGTGTTGGCGGTCGGCGCAGTCATGCATCCCCCTTAGTCATGGCCCCTCCTCAGAGGCTTCTTCTCGGGCGCGTTGGGTTCCCCGCTGGAAGGCGGAGAACAAGTCCCTAACCTCGTCGGGAGAGCGTTCGGGCCGCGGCTCCTGCTCGGCAGGCCGCTCCTGCCCACGCGACTCCGGCTCGGAGGGCTGCTCCTTGAGCTGCGGCGCCAGGTTGGCCTGGCGTACCCGCCTGGGCAGCCCCGCGTGGGTGCCCGAGGTCACCACGGCGAGAGCCTTCTTCCGCGTACGGCTCGGCAACTCGGCCTTGCCGCCGCCGTCGCCCGCGGCCAGCGCCGCCTGCTCGGTCACCATCGAACGCGGCACCAGCACCACCGCCGCCGTCCCGCCGAAGGGCGAGCGCCGCAGCAGCACCTTGATCCCGTGCCGTTCCGCCAGCGTGGCCACCACGAACAGGCCCAGCCTGTCGCTGTCGGCCAGGTCGAACTCCGGCGGCGCGGCCAGCAGCGCGTTGAACGCAGAGTACTCGCCGGCCGACAGCCCGAGCCCTCTGTCCTCGATCTCAATGACGTAACCGTTGCTCACCAGGTCGCCGCGTACCTGGACCGTGGTGTCCGGCGGCGAGTAGAGGGAGGCGTTCTCGACCAGCTCGGCCAGCAGATGGGTGACGTCGGCAGCGGCCGTCCCGTCGATCGCGCTGGCCGGCATGGTCTCGACGTTCACCCTGGTGTAGTCCTCGACCTCCGCGACGGCGGCCCTGACGATGTCGATCACGGACACCGGCTTGCGCCACGCCCGCCCGGGCGCGGCCCCGGAGAGGATCATCAGGCTCTCCGAGTGCCGGCGCATGCGGGTGGTCAAGTGGTCGAGGCGGAAGAGCTCCTCCAGCCGGTCAGGGTCGTGCGTACGGCGCTGCATGCCGTCCAGCAGCGCGAGCTGGCGGTGCAGCAGGCCCTGCTTGCGCCGGGCGAGATTGAGGAAGACCTGGCCGACCCCGTGCCGCATGGCCGCCTGGCCGACCGCCGCCGTCACGGCGGTGCGCTGCACGGAGCCGAAGGCCCTGGCCACGTCGGTGATCTCAGCGGAACCGCTCACCTTGATCGCCTTGGCCTCCTTCTTCACGTCGACGTCCTCGCCCCTGCGCAGCCGCTCGACGATGTCGGGCAGTCGTGTCCCCGACAGCTCGACCGCGGCGGAACGCAGCCCGGCCAGTTCTCCGGCCAGCCGACGACCGAAGCGTACAGAGATGATGATCGACGAGAGCACCGCGATCAAGCCGAGGCCGCCCGCGATGGAGATCTTGACGATGGTGGAGGTGGCGGCCTCGGACGCGCGCGAGGCCAGGACCTCCGCCGAGGCGGAGCCGAGCTGGTCGAGCCGGGACGTGAGCCTGTCGAGCGACTGGTTCCAGGTGTCGGCGACGGGAGGCGGGGCGCCGGTCGTGGTGATCCGCGCCTCCATGGTGGCGAAGCTGAGGAACGGCTCGGTGGCGAAGACCTCCTCGTACTGCCTGCGCAACTGCACGTCGAGCCCGGCGAGGCCGCGCGCGTGCAGGAACTTCCTGGAGGCCGCGTACTCGGTGAAGGCGGCCGCCTCGGGCTGGGTGAGCCGGTGGTCGGCCAGCGCTCCGATGATGAGCGCGTGCTCCCTGGCGACGTACTCCCTGGCCATGCCCATGGCCTGCAGCGAGGAGGCCTGCTGGAAGATCGTCAGGTCGGAGACCGAGACCAGGTGGTCGTAGAGGGTGAAGATCGCATCGAGGATGCGGTTGTACTCGTTCAGACCGGCGAGGCGGGAGCCGAGGCCGCCGTCGATTTCGGCCCTGATCGGGCCGAGCCGGTCGAGAGCGGAGTCAAGGGTGCCGAGCGGCAGGCGCAGGTCGTCGCCGACCGCGTTGCCGGCCTCCATGACGGCCAGCTTGAAGTCGGTGACGGACCTGTTGGTGCGGGCACGCTGGGCGCTGAGGGCCGTCGTGAGTTTACGCGTAGTGAGCGTCTCCGCTGAGCGGGCTCGCTCGGCCTGCAACTGTAATCCCAGGTCGGTGGAGGTGACGCCGAGAGTCTGGTAGAGGGTGTTCGCGCGGAGCAGTGACTGGGCGTCGCCCATGGTGAGGTTGAGGACGAAACCCCAGAGCGCGCTCAGAGACAGGAGCGGTAGCAGCAGCAATAAGAAGATCTTGAACCGAATTGACCGGTTTCGCGAACCCATGTCCCAACCTCGAGTCGGGGGCATTTCCACACCTTGTGTAAATACACCTCCGGAAGATCGCATAGGAGACTAGCACCGTTTATGCTTCCGGCGCAGTGGGAGGAACACGTTCATTACCGTGATTATTGGGACAAGATCTTGGGGTCTCGGCGGGCCGAGGCGATGATCGCTCGCAGTCAGGCCAGCGCTACCAGCGAGATCGCGCTCTCACGGACTCACCGGCGCCAGCTCGTCCACCGCGCGCAGGGCGGCCGTGACGGCGCCGCCCGGCTCCGGCTCCGAGTCGGAGCCCGCGATGGCGATCCGGCCGAACCGCCTGCGCGCCACGTCCGCGGGGAACGGCCCGTCCGGATAGAACGTGTGCCAGGGCCGGCAGTACTCGGGCGCTCTCCCGTGGCCCCAGCGGTCGACCGTGATCGCCTCGATGTCCCGGGCCGGGTCGAAGCCGCCGGGGCCGAGCAGCCGGCCGAGCTGGTCGCGCACGGTGTGCTCCAGCTGGCTGTACGGCGTCCTGAACAGCTCCCGCCTGCCCGCCACCGAGCCCTTGTCCGGCCCCAGCTCCGAACGGCACGGCGTGGCCAGCAGGCGCACCTCGGACGGCGGGGCGAGCTCTGACAGGCACCAGTACGCGCCGGTCCAGCGGACCCGGCGGACGCCGACCCGCCGCCACGCGCCCGGGTCGCGCACCCGTACCGTGGCGTGCAGCAGCGGCACCCTGACGGCCAGGCTCAGCGCCCGCCGCTGGTCGAGGGGAAGGTCGGGCACGAGGTACGGGATGACGGCGCTCCAGCAGGCCAGGACCACCGCCCCGGCCTCGACGGTCATGACCCGGTGGCCGTCGAAGTAGCCCACGGTCGCCGAGGAGGCCCCGTCGCGTACCGACACCACCGGGCTGGACGGGCGGAACAGCACGCGGCCGTCCAGCGGCAAGGGGCCGGCCTCGACCGGGCCCTCCTTCACGGTGGGCGAGTTGAACCGCGATGGTTTGTCCCGGTCGAGCCCCAGGCCCTCGAACCCCGGATATCCAGTGCCCCAGGCGTCGATCGCTCCGAACGCCCGCGTGTCGTACCCCCACGCCCGGCACGACATGGTCCGGCAGAATCGCTCGACGTCGGGGTGCGCCCCGCAGACCTCCAGCAGGAACCGTGAGTAGGTCAGCCCCGCCAGCCGCTCCTGCTTCTCCTCGGCCGAGAGTCCGGGGAGCCAGTCGGGCGGGTCGCGCTGGAGCATGAGCAGGTCCTGCCTGGCGCGTTCGGCGATAGGCAGCCGGGCGCTCCAGCCGGAGGTGAGCCTGACCAGGGTGTCGGATCCGAAGCTCTCCCGGTCGCACATCACGCCGTCCTCCGGCGGCCCGAAGCGGGGCCGGCGAGGAGACGAGATCCTGTCGTGGTTGTCGAGGACGAGGACGCCGTCGCGGGGACGCCGCCGCAGCCACTCACGCGCCGCGCTCACCCCGCTCGTCCCGCCGCCGACCACCACCAGGTCGT
>NZ_JBFAMX010000026.1:0-45120 GCF_040659615.1 Nonomuraea sp. NPDC049784 | reverse complement strand
GCCCGGTAGGCCGCGGCCGCCTCGTCCAGCAGCCCGAGCTCGTGTCGCACCCGCCCGATGTCCCACTGCGTCATGGCGGCCAGGCGCTCGTTGCCGCCCTCCGCGACCTGCCCCCACGCCTCCAGCGCGCCGCGCTTGTCGCCCGATTCGTTACGCAGCGCGCCGAGGTAGCACCCCGCCTCCTGCCGGTAATCGGCGTGCCCAGCGACGAGCATCAGGGAGAGCGCCCCGTCGGCGGCGGCGATCTCGCCCCGCCGCTGCCAGGCGTGCGCGCTCTCCAGGGCCAGCATGCTCGCCAGGAACGCGCTGCCGTCGTCGCCGATCTCCTCGAACGCCTCAGCCGCACCCTCGAAGTCCCGGTCGAGCAGGGACCGCGCGTAGCGCCCCATCGCCTCCGGCTCCCCCGCGACCGGCTCGAAGGCCGCCCGCGCGGCGGCGAGGTCGTCGACCCTGACCCGGTTCAGCCCGAGCAGCCAGGCGCTGCGCCCGCGGTCGTCCTCGGAGATCTCCTCCTCGAGCCGCCTCTCGTGCATGCGGCAGACGGCCAGCAGGTCGCCCTGCCGCTCGTACACCGTGAGCAGCGCGCCGGCCGCCTCTGCCCGCAGCCCGCGGTTGCCGCTCTCCAAAGCCATCGTGTACGCGGCCCGCGCCTCGGCCAGGTCGTGCTCCTCCACGAGCCCGCCCAGCGCGTACCCCACCCACGGCGCTAGCACCGGATGGCCTTCGGCTCTGGCCCGGCGCAGCAGCGCCAGAGCCTCGTCCTCGTCGGACAGCATCTCCTTGCAGATCACGGCCGCGTACGACAGAGCCAGCGGATCCCCGGTGTCGGCCGCCGACTGGAACAGCTTGGCCGCCTCCGACAGGTCGTATCCGATCGCGGCCAGCACCTGCGCGAACACGGCTGTGCCGATCGCCGCGACGGCCGGATCCGCGTGCTCCATGGTCGCGTGGTAGCGGACCAGCCCCTCCTCCCTGCCCAGCCGCTGGTGGTCGAGGATCGCCTGCAGCACCGGGTGCGGCTGCTCGCCCGACTCGCGCAGCAGGTGCAGCAGGAAGGCCGTGTTGAAGCCCTGGAGCACGTCGTCGCCCTCGGCCACGTACGCCAGCAGCTCGTCGGCCTGCTCCCGATCGCCCTCGCCGATCTCCAGCTGGGCCAGCGTCACCATGGCCCTGAGCGCCTGCGCCGGCGCGCCCGAGTCGGCGGCCTTGCGCATCAGCCGCCTGGCCTCGGCCAGGTCGCCGGCCTGCATGCGGGCCAGCCCCTCGTCGGTGTCCTGGAGCGCCTGCTCCTCGACGGGGTCGGCCAGCGGCTGCTGCCTGGCGGCGTGCTCCAGCAGCAGCCCCGCCTTGAACGCGGTGTCGGGATCCTCGTGCCCGGCCGCGAGCCGCACCACCTCCATGACCTCGTCGTACGCCTCCGGATGCTGGTCGAGCAGCATGCCGAGCAGCGTGACGCAGACCGGGGCCCACTCGTCCTCCCCCGCCTCCAGCACGGCACGCAGCGCGGTCAGCGCCAGGGCCGGCTCGCCCGCCTCGGTGTGCATCTGGGCCAGGCACGCCTGGGCCTGCACGACGTACTCGCGATGACCGCTGGCGATCACCCGGCGGAAGATCGCCTTCGTCTCCTCCACGTCGCCGAGCGACGCGGTCACCTTGGCCAGTTCGATGAGCGACGGCAGCCGGATGTCCGGCCTGGGGTCCTCGGCGGCCACGCGGTAGGCGGCCGCGGACTCGGCGTACTCGCCCAGATCCACCAGCACCGCGCCGAGCAGCTTGTGCGCCATGGCCAGGTGGTCGGGGTGCCCGACCGCGATGGCATGCTCGCACACCTCCCTGGCCTGCTCGAACTCCTCCTCTTCGGCGTAGATCCGGTACAGCCGGAACGCCGACAGCGCCACCACGTCGGGATCGCCACAGGTCAGCAGCGCCCGGTAGTCGGCCTCGTCCTCGGCCTCCTCATAGAGGTCACGGGCCGAGGCCGGGTCCTGGTGGAACTCGGGCAGCTCCAGCCGGTCGGCCAGCTCGGCCACGGCGGAACTGTCGCACCTGCGCGCCCGCTCCAGCGCCTCCTGCGCGCCCTCCACGTCGCCCATCTGCGTGAGCACCAGCACCAGCGCCGTGTCGGCGAGCGCGGCAACCTCGAAGTCGGCCCCATCCGACGCGATCGTCAGCACCCGGTGCGCCGCGGGCCACTCCTTGGCGGTGACCAGCATCATCCCCATGGCGATGGCCGAGCGCTGCCCGAACACCGGGTCGCCCGACTGGATCACCGATCTGTGCGCCGCCTCGGCGCCGTCCAGGTCCCCCTGCTCCTGCAGCAGCCCGGCCAGCAGATGGGACGCTTCCGGATCCCCCGTGGCCGCGATCTGCCTGAACAGCGCGGCGGCCGCATCGAGATCTCCCGTTTTCCAGTAACTCATGGCCGCGTCGAGCTGTTCTGACGCCATTGCTCACTCCAAAGTCATCCAACAATGTGAAAAAGCTACACATCTGTCACCTCCGTCACAGGGCATTCCGAGATCTCGCGCCCATGGCCTCCACCGCGTGGAGGCAGGGGAGGCCGTAGCGTAGTCCCCATGGGCAGAGCGTTCTGGATCGATCAAGAGTTCGACAGAGACCGTGACGGGCGCTATGCCGTACACGTCCGCAAGAATCTCGAAGAGTTCGAGTGGGGCGACATCGCGCCCATCAGGTTCGCGTGCGCGGCGTGGCGGCTGGCCACGCCGCCGTCGCTGACCCCCGGCTACGTGAGGTGGGATCGGCGCGTGCTGGACGCGACCTGCCACCGCAACACCTGGGACGGCTCGCTCTACGCGCGCGTCAGGGTGGTCTCGCCGCTGCCCGAGGAGCTGACCCGGTCACGGGCCTGGTGGCGCGACCGCGGGTGGCTGGGCTGGCAGGAGACCTTCGGCCAGTACGTCGACCCGACCCAGCAAGACCTGGCCAGGCACCCATTCCTGCGGGCCACGCTGCTCCTGGAGGTGCCCGTGCCCCTCGACGACCTGCCGCCCGAGCCCGAAGGGCCGCACGACGAGGTCGAGCAGCGCGCGCACCGGGCGGTGGTGGTGCTGGCCCGCGAGCTCAACGCCCTGGTGTCACCGGTGCTCGACCAGCTCGGCGGCTAGCATGCGCGGTTGATCCACGGGTAGCAGGGACGCATGAGGACCCTGCTCATCCTGGTGCCGGCGCTCGCGCTCGCCGCCACCGGTTGCGCCCCTGACATGGCCGCTCCGGCGCAGGCGGCCGAGCGTTTCCACGCGGCTCTCTCCGCACACCGCGAGGATGCCGCGTGCGCCATGCTCACGCGCAAGACCGCCGAGAATCTCCCCAACCGCGGCCAGACCTGCGCCGAAGCGCTACGCGAGCTGGGTCTCGGTCCGGGCGGCTCCGTCACAGCCGTCAGTGTGTGGGGGGAGGACGCACAGGTACGGCTGGCCGGGGACACGCTCTTCTTGCACCGCTTCACCGACGGCTGGCGGGTCAAGGCCGCCGGCTGCGAGCCCGTGCACGACCTTCCCTACAAGTGCGAAGTGGAGGACTGATGCGCGTGATGTTCACGCTGACCATGCTGATCATCGTGGTCGGCCTTGCGTTCTTCTTCGCGGTGGGGTGGTCGCGGCTGTGAGGTGGCTCAAGGAGAACTCTCTGGGCCTGGCCTTCATGATCATGTTCTTCCTGGCGCTGGGCGGGCAGGCGGTGTCCGGGATGCTGGAGTACAACGACCGGCAGCTGGTCGAGGGCGCCGAGCCCGCCTCGTTCCTCCAGTACGTGACGTCGTCCTCGTTCGCGGTGGACGTGGCGGAGAACTGGCAGTCGGAGTACCTGCAGTTCTTCCTGTTCATCATGCTGACCGTCTGGCTGGTGCAGAAGGGGTCGCCCGAGTCCAAGGACGTGAAGGAGGCGGGGGCGGAGTCCGACGAGAGGCAGCGGATCGGGGCGTACGCCGGCTCCGGGTCTCCCCGGTGGGCAGGCGCCCGCGGGCTGAGGCTGTGGTTGTTCAGCAACTCGCTGGGACTGGTGATGGGTACCGTCTTCGTGCTGTCGTGGCTGGCCCAGTCGGTGGCGGGGCAGGCGGCGTACAACTCGGAGCGGCTCGGCGACCTGCGCGATCCGGTGTCCTGGTGGTCGTACGTGACCTCGCCCGAGTTCTGGAACCGGACCCTGCAGAACTGGCAGTCCGAGTTGCTGGCCGTGCTGTCGATGGTGGTGCTCTCGATCTACCTGCGGCAGCGGGGGTCGCCCGAGTCGAAGCCGGTCGGGGCGCCTCACACGGCCACGGGCGTGGAGGGCTGACCGGTGATCACGGCGACGACGCGGGCGTCTTGCGGGAAGGCGCCTTGCCGGGCGAGGTCCAGGATCCCGTAGAGCATTTTGGCCACGTAGACGCCTTCGACGCGATATTTCGCGATAAACCGGTCCAAGGCGGGTGTTGACTTGGCGTATCCGCCGAAGTGGTAATCCAGGCGGATCTCCCAGTTCGACCACGCGCGCCCGTACGCCTCGCGCTGGAGCCTGGCCACCTCATCGGTGAGGAACCCCGCCCCCTTCAGCACCGCGAACCCGATCGCCCGTTTGCCCTCCGGCAGCCCGGCCGAGATCCCGGCCAGCGTCCCGCCGGTCCCGACCGGACAGCAGACGACGTCGTACTCCTCGGTGATCTCCCCCGGCAGCTCGGCGCACCCGCGCACGGCCGCCGCGTTGCTCCCGCCCTCGGGCAGGATCACCACGTCGGCACCCCACCGCGCCCGCAGCCCGGCCAGCACGGGCTCTGTGTCCTTGAGCCGGTAGGTGGCTCTATCCATATAAGTGAGGGTCATCCCGCACGCCCTCGCGTAGGCGAGTGACGGATTCAGCGGCAGATGCTCCTCACCTCGTATGACCCCGATGGTCTCGATCCCGTGCCGCCGCCCCGCCTCGGCCACGGCCCTGATGTGGTTGGAGTACGCGCCTCCGAAGGTGAGCAGCCGGGAATGGCCGAGGTTGTACTTGAGTTTGCGTGGCTTGTTGTCGTCATGCATCAGGAACACCCGGACCCGCCCGAGCCCTGGATCCAGGAGCTCCTCCATGGCGCTAGTCTACGGTCGGGCCTTTGTTGAGGAGTGTTCGATTATGCGCGTTGTTGAAGCTTTTCGTGCCGCCTATGGCGCGTCCCCCCAGACCGTCTGGCATGCGCCCGGCCGGGTCAATCTGATCGGCGAGCACACCGACTACAACGACGGCTTCGTACTCCCCTTCGCCGTGCCGCTGGGCGTCACGGCCGCCGTCACCCCGCGCGCGGACCGTACCATCCGGATCCTGTCGCTCCAGTCCTCCGGCGAGCCCGTCACTCTGGCGAGCCACGACGAGTCGAAAGGCTGGACCCGCTACGTCGTCGGCGTCCTGGACATGCTGGGCGACCGGGTGGCGGGCGCGGACATCGCCATCGACGGCGACATCCCGCCGGGCGCGGGCCTCAGCTCCAGCGCCGCCCTCGAGGTTTCCGTCGCCTCGGCGCTCAACGACCTGCACGACCTGGGCATGACGCCCATGGAGATCGCGCTGCTCAGCCAGAAGGCCGAGAACGACTTCGTCGGCATGCCCTGCGGCATCATGGACCAGGCCGCCTCGGCGCTGTGCAAGGAGGGGCACGCGCTGTTCCTCGACTGCCGCTCCCTCGGCTCCCGGAACATCCCGCTCGACCTGGCCTCCCACGGGCTGAGCATGCTCATCATCGACACGCAGGCGCACCACGAGCACGCGGGCGGCGAGTACGCCAAGCGCCGCGCGGAGTGCGAGTCGGCGGCCCGCAAGCTCGGCGTCCCGGCCCTGCGCGACGTCACGGACCTGGCGGGGGCCCTCGACCAGCTGCAGGGGGATGAGCGCAAGCGCACGATGCACGTGGTCACGGAGAACCACCGCGTTGAGGCTCTCGTCGGCCTCCTGCGCGCCGGCGCCGTCAACGAGATCGGCGCCCTCCTGAACGCCTCACACCTGTCGCTGCGGGACCAGTACGAGGTGTCGTCGCCGGAGCTGGACGTGGCGGTGGAGGCCGCCATCCGTGGCGGCGCCCGCGGCGCCCGAATGACGGGCGGCGGCTTCGGCGGCTCCGCCATCGCCCTGGTGCCGGTGGACCGCCTGCCCGCCGTCGAGGAGTCGGTGTCGAACGCGTTCGCCGAGCACGGCTTCCAGACCCCCCGCTTCCTCCCCGCCACCCCGGCCCCCGGCGCCCACCGCCTGGCATGAGACGCCTCGTGGCGTAAGGGCCACCGGGAGGAGTCAAGGCGCGCGTGCATTTCGTGGTTTGGCGGGACAAAGCAGCGGCCGCGAGTAAAGATGAGGCTACCGGTCCCCAGGGGCCGGTAGCCGCGGATAAGTCGTGACGGTGGCGAGGAGAGGGCGCCGCCATCAGGAACGTGCCGCCGACCCGGAATCGGCGAAGCGATCCGATGACGGAGAAGTGCTGATTGCCGCGTGCGTACCTGGATTACGAACCTGCGTCCATTCGATGCCCTCGCCGTACAGGCGGTGCTCGAGCGAACCACCGACCTCCGCGAGGCAGAGCGTTTCATCAGGCTCTTCCACGCCGAACACCCACAAACCGGAGGCATGCACGCCCGTTTGCGCGACGTCGCCAGAGACGTGGCCCGCCGCGGGACCTACACGCACACGTACGAGGAGCTGGAGTTCGGCGCCCGGGTGGCCTGGCGCAACAGCAACCGGTGCATCGGGCGGCTCTACTGGCGCTCGCTGAAGGTACGTGACCGCCGGCAGGTGGCCACGGCCGAGGGGGTGGCCCTCGAGTGCGTCGCCCATCTGCGCGAGGCCACCGGGAACGGAAAGATCAGGCCAACCGTCACGATCCTGCCCCCCGACACGCCGGCCCTCCGAGGGCCACGGATAGTGAACGACCAGCTCATCCGGTACGCGGGCCACCGCAACCGCGACGGGAGCATCGTCGGCGACCCGCGCAACGTGGAACTCACCAAGATGGCGGAGGCGCTGGGCTGGCGCGGCAGGTCGGGGCGGTTCGACGTGCTGCCGGTGATCATCCAGCCGAGCCTGGGCGAGCCGCTCATGTGCAACCTGCCAGGGGACGCCGTCCTGGAGGTGCCGCTGGTTCACCCCGAATACCCGTGGTTCGAGGAGCTCGGACTGCGCTGGCACGCCGTACCGGCTATTTCGGATATGTGCTTGGAGATCGGCGGCATCTGCTACCCATGCGCGCCCTTCAACGGCTGGTACATGGGCACCGAGATCGGCGCCCGCAACCTCGCCGACCCCGACAGGTACGACCAGCTCAGAGTGGTCGCCGACCGGCTGGGCCTGGACACCTCCACCGAGCGGACACTGTGGCGCGACCACGCGCTGGTCGAGCTGAACGTGGCGGTGCTGCACTCGTTCGAGCAGGCGGGGGTCACGATGACCGACCATCACACCGAGTCGCGCCGCTTCCTCACCCACCTGTCACGCGAGGAGAAGGCCGGGCGCGTCTGCCCTGCCGACTGGTCATGGATCGTGCCACCGCTCTCGGGCAGCGCCACCCCGGTCTTCCACCGCTACTACGACACCAGCGTCCTCACCCCCGCCTTCGTCCACCACCGGTAACCGATCCTTGCCATTCCCGGCTAGAACATGGTTCGGTTAGTGCATGGCAGAACTCGTGCTCTCATCCCTCGACCAGGGCGTACTCACCCTGACCTTCAACCGTCCCGACACGCTGAACGCGTGGACGAACGCCCTGGGGCGGCGCTACTTCGACCTGCTGACGGAGGCGGAGAAGGACCCGGAGGTGCGGGCCATGGTGGTCACGGGCGCGGGCAAGGGGTTCTGTTCGGGGGCGGACTTCAAGGCGTTGGCCGCGATCCAGAGCGGCTCCTACGACGAGGAGCCCGACCCCCGGCCGAACACGTTCCCGGCGACCATCGCCAAGCCGATCATCGCCGCCGTCAACGGGGCCTGCGCGGGGCTGGGCATGGTGCACGCGCTGGTCTGCGACCTCGTCTTCACGGCCGCGGACGCCAAGTGGACCACCGCTTTCCCGCGCCGGGGGTTGATCGCGGAGTACGGGCTGTCCTGGGTGCTGCCCAGGATCATGGGGCAGCAGCGGGCCATGGACATCCTGCTGTCCGGGCGGGTGTTCACCGGGGCCGAGGCGTACGAGCTCGGGCTGGTGAACCGGGCGGTGACGGGTGAGTCGGTCGTTGCCGAGGCGCAGGCGTACGCGCGGGAGCTCGCGGCGTACAGCTCTCCCGCGTCGATGGCGGTGATCAAGCGGCAGGTGTGGCACGACTGGGACACCACTCTGGAGGCCTCGGCCGCGACGGCCGTCCAGGAGATGGTCGCCTCCTTCGGCCGTCCGGACTTCGCGGAGGGCGTCGCGAGCTTCCTGGAACGCCGCCCGCCGAACTTCCCGTCCCTGTAACGCCACGCGCCCCTGGGAGAGCCCAGGGGCGCGGCGGTGAGGGCTACCGGCCCACGCGGTCGTCCCACACGCACGTGAGGTGGATGACGCGGCTGCGGTGCCAGCGCTTGCCGACCGTGACCTTGCGTGGCAGCTCCTTGGCCGGAACGCTGATCGACAGCCGGTCCTCGGGTACGGTCGTCACGCCGTCCTCGGTGACGGCCTCGGCGAGCTGAGGCTCGATGAAGTCCTCGTCGAAGAGCTCGGTCACCTTCGCCTTGGAGAACTTGACGACTTTGCCGTCACTCAGCCAGCACTTCAGCCTGCCACCGCGGACGCCCGGCTCGACGTGCACCCTGACCGGCCCGTCGTCCCGCACCTTGACCGGGCCGTCGTCGCGCACGTGGAGCGTGCCGTCGTCGGCCAGCGCGGACCCGGCCATTCCGACCAGCCCCAACACGGCGGCGGTGACGACGACTGCGACGCGTCGCTTGAACATGGGATCTCCTTCCCCGATTCGATGAGACAGCCCGAGACTGGCCCGCGGCACCTGAAGCGAGGCTTAAGAGAGCCGAAGTGATCTTCAGGTACGGCCGGCGAGCGGGGCGCCGGTCAGGGGCGGCGCCGTACCAGGCCCAGGTCCAGCGCGGCCAGCACGGCCGAGGTCCGGTCGGAGACGCCCAGCTTGCCGAAGACCCGCAGCAGGTACGTCTTGACCGTGGCCTCCCCGATGTACAACCGCCTGCCGATCTCCGCGTTCGTGAGTCCCTCGGCCACCAGCTCCAGGACCTCCCGCTCACGAGCCGACAGCACAGGCGCGGCCCGCCGGTCGGCCAGCCGCGCGGCGACCGAGGGTTACAGGACCGTCTCGCCCCGGGCCGCCGCCCGCACGGCCCGCGCGAGGTCGGCCCGTGACACGTCCTTCAGCAGGTATCCGGCCGCCCCCGCCGACACCGCGCGCAGGATCTCCCCGTCATCCTCGTACGTCGTCAGCACGACGACCCGCTGACCGGGCCCCAGCCGCACGATGGCGCTGATCCCGTCGCCGCCGGGCATGCGCAGATCCATGAGGATCACGTCGGGCCGTAACCGGGGCACGACCGCCACGGCCTCGTCCGCCGACCCGGCCTCGCCGACGACCTCGATGTCCGGCTCGGCCTGAAGCATCCCGCGCAGGCCCTCGCGCACGATGGGATGGTCGTCGACGATCATCACCCTGAGCACGGCAGCTCCACCGCGACCGTGGTGCCCTCGCCGAGGGAGCCGGTGATCCGTACAGTGCCGCCGAGCCGCGTCACCCGGTTGCGCATCGCGCGCAGGCCGTACCCGTCCTGGACAGCCGAGGGGTCGAAGCCGCAGCCGTCGTCGCTGATCGACATGCGCACGGCCGCGCCGGGAACGTGCTCGAGCTCCAGCCGCACAGAGCGGGCGCGGGCGTGCTTGCGCACGTTGGCCAGCCCCTCCTGGGCGGCCCGCACCAGCACCTCCTCGACGGGGCTCGGCACGTCGGCGGCCCCTGCGACGGTCATCTCCACGGGCAACTCGAACCCCCTGGCCAGCCGCCCCAATGCCTCCTCCAGCGAGGCGCCCTCCAGCGCGGGCGGCGCCAGGGCGGCGATGAGGGCCCGGGTCTCGGCGAGGTTGTCCTTGGCGGTCTGCATGGCCCGCGCCACGTGCGGGTCGCGCCCGTCCTCGGCAACCTGCAGCAGCATGAGAATGCTCGCGAACCCCTGCGCCAGCGTGTCGTGGATGTCACCGGCCAGCCGCTCGCGCTCGGCCAGAATCCCCGCCTCCTTGCTCACCTCGGCCAGCTCCTCACGGGTGCGGTCGAGCTCCTCGATCAGCCGGGCCCGCTCGGTGTTCTGCCGCCCGAGCCGGTCGATGAACACCCCCAGCAGCGAGCTGGCCGACACCCCGAGGACGATCGCCACGGCGATCAGCAGCGGATGCGACCCGTTCTCCGCCATGAGCTGGATCACAGGACCGGCGAGCATGGCCACCATCACGGCCACCGCCCGTGCCGCCCGCAACGCCATGAACGTCATGGGGATCAGCGCCGACAGCGCGACGGCGGACTGCGGCGCGAACAGGTGGGCCGCCGTGAACAGGACGAGCATCGCGGCGACGTGCCACCAGCTCTCCTTGATGGGCGCGACCGGCGCCCGCACCGCCTTGTGGCCCCACGCCACGTACGAGACGGCGATCAGGAGCAGCAGCACGATGGCGACCGGCGCCCCGCCGTCCACCACGATGGCGACGATGGTCGCCACCAGCACGATCGCGAAGTACGCATCCCAGAAGGGGTAGGAGCGGGACCAGGCGTTCTCCGCCCGCGCGTCGACGGGGCCACCCACGATCGGACATCTTACCGGGGACGTGTCCACCGATCAGTGGATACAACCGGGCCTTCAGTCGCGTGATCGTGTCGGTATGAACCAGAAGACGTATCTCCGCCTGATGCTCGTCCTCACCGTGGCCTACGGCCTCCTGATCGCCGTGCTCTCGATGCTCGGGATCGGCAACATCGGCCTCGTGGCCATCGTCGGCGGGCTGGTCGTGGGCCTTGGCTGGGCACTCACCTCCGTCATCGCCAAGCGCGGCCCCACCCCCTGACCGCACCACTTCACCGCATGGACGAGGGGCGCCTTCCCAGACCCCGGCCTCCCGAGGCCCATCAGCCACCGCCCCATACGCGACCCTCGTGGGGCCGGTGGCGCCTGGTGTGACGGAACGCGCTCCTGAGGCCCGGCACCGCGCGGAGGCGCGTGCTCGTGAGGCGCGGCAGGGCGCGGGGACGATGCGCTCCTGAGACGCGGCAGCGCGTCCAGGCAGAGCCTCCCCTGAGGCAAGCGTTGCCGGCGTCGAGGCGATCCGCTCCCCCGGGCGTGTTGCCGCCTGGAGCCGATGCGCTCATGGCCGCAACGTGAAGGCGATGCGACCCAGGGCGCCAAGGTCCGCATCGCCGTAGCCCCAGCGATCGGCACAAGAGCCGCTACAACAAAGAGGCCCTCGGCAGAGGGCCTCTCGTGTGTGGCTCCCGCGATAGGACTCGAACCTATAACCTGCCGGTTAACAGCCGGCTGCTCTGCCGTTGAGCTACGCGGGATCGGGCATCTGCGCACTTCGCCGGGGCTTGGGCCCCTTCGCTGTGCGCAGGAATAGATTAGCGCACTCCTGGAGTGCGTGTCGCATCGTAAGCGGGGTAGGGCCGGAGACAGCGGAGGTGCAAGATGCGTTATCGGATGACATTCGCTGCTGGTCTGGCGATCGGCTACGTGCTGGGCAGCCGGGCGGGACGCGAGCGGTACGAGCAGATCAGGCGGACGGCGCAGCGCGTGGCCGACAACCCGAGGGTCCAGGAGGTCGCCGGGGTGATGGGCGCGCAGGCGTCGAAGCTGGCGGGGATGGCCAGGTCGAGAGTGGGTGACACGCTGCAGCACCGCATCCCCTTCCTCAGCTCCGATCGGCACCAGCCCGACACGGGCACCGGCTGGCCGGATGAGGACATCGTGGACAAGAAGGCCCGCGAGAGCGGCATCCCGTACTGACCGTACTGATCGCACTGACGGGCGCGGAGCATGGGCGTCTGAGGCGCCCGCGCGTGGCGCGTCAGACGCCCATGCTGCGCCGTAGCCCCTCCAGGGCCTGTTCGGCCTGCGCGCGCAGGCCGGGGTCCTCGGGGTCGAGGCCGTCGTCGAAGACGAAGGTCCAGCCGAGCACCTCCCCGCCGGGCCGGCGCCGGGCCACCAGCCGCACTCCGCCCCTTCCCGGCAGCTTGACGTGCTTGTTGACCACGATCGTGGAGTTGACCCGCTCCCGTACGGTCTCGGGCACCAGCCGAGGGTCGGAGACCTCATCAACATGCCACGTGCCGTCCATGGTGAGCACCCGCACCCCCTGCTCGTCCCACGACGCCTTGTCGATCTCCTCGTACGGCACCCGCGTCCCGTCCGTCAGGTAGAGGGCGAGGTTCGTGGCCACCACGTAGCCGGAGGTCGCACCGGCGGCGAAGGTCAGCACCCGCTCCCCCGGCTCGGTGTCCAAGGACTTGCGCACATCGGCGGGCAGGCGGTGGAAAAAGCTCATTCCACCACGGTATCGGCGAGCAGATCGAGGGTGAGCGCCGCACTCCACGAGAAGTCCCTGCACCCCCGCCCGCTGCCGTCGAAGGGATCGAAGCACTCGCGGAACCCGGCCTGCCGGACCAGGCGCAGCGTGCAGTTGGTGAGCTGCTGGCCGAGCTGGTCAAGTGAGTGCACGGCCGCGGCCCTGCGCAGCAGCCAGTTGGTGTTCACCCAGGAGGGGCCGCGCCAGTAGCGCGTACGGTCGAACTGGGTGGCGCGGATCTCGCAGCTCGGCACCGGATAGCCGGTGGCCCCCATGAACCTGGCCGACTCCAGCACCTCCACGGCCGCGTGCAGGTGGTCGCTGGGCAACCCGGGATCCAGCAGCGGCCCGAAGGCGCCCACCGTGGCCACCCGGATCAGCCGGTCGGCCCGCAGGTCGCGGGCGTAGAAGCAGCCGTCCCAGAGGCGGTCGAGCATGGCCTGCCTGATGCGGTCGGCCTGCTCGGCGTGGGGCACGGGGTCGGCGCCCACCAGGGGCGCCAGCTCGGCCAGGGCCTGGCAGGAGGCCAGCCAGATCCCGTTGAACATCGGGTCCTCGATCGCGAACGGGTGCTCGTCCCGCAGGTACTCGGCCCGGTACCCGGCGTCCCGGTAGCGCATGGCCAGCCAGACGTAGCGGTCGTGGTCGCTGTCCGGGTGGCGCTCTTCCAGCTCGACGTTGCGGTAGCCATACCTGATCGCGGGCAGCGCGGCCAGCGCGTCGTCCCAGGACGGGCTGTCGTCCATGCCCGACTCCCAGGGGTGCACGATCGCGGCCAAGCCCGCGCCGCCGAGGTCGCGGGCCGAGGAGAGGTAGGCGTGCTGGGCGACCAGCGCCGGGAAGGCCTTCCTGACGAAGGCGACGTCGCCGGTGTGCCGGTAGAGCCACCACAGGGCCAGCGCGTGCATCGGCGGCGAGGTGAGCCCCGAGGTGAGGACATGCGGCGCGGCAGCGTGCTCCTGCGAGCGCCACACGGAGGGACCCGGGAAGTACGCCTCGCGCGTGTGGAAGACGATGTGCGGCACCATGCCGGTGGCCCACTGCCCGCGCAGCAGGCTGAGCAGCTCGTCGCGGGCCCGGTCGGGCCGGTGCCTGGCCAGGCCGATGACGACGAACGCGGAGTCCCAGCTCCATTGGTGCGGGTAGAGACCTGGCGCGGGCACGGTGCCAGTGCCTGTCCAGTTCGCCTCGAGCACGGCCAGTGCCTCGCGCCCGAGCGCGGCATCGTCGACCGCCGGCCGCGCCTCCATCACCCAACTATGCCCGCGGATGCCGCAGGAAGCTATGTTCTCTTGGCCCACTTCGTAAGGAGCATGACGCCGAACGCCACGGCGCCGATGATGAGGCCCCACTTGAGCAGTGTGAGGGCGAAGCCCACGAGGGGGCCGAGGAGTACGAGCGCGGCCACGATCGCCGCGGCAATCAGAAGAATTCGTCCCATGTCCGCAACGGTAAGAGATCCTTTAAGCGGATTGCAGGCGAGACAGGGTTGAATCAGGGACAAGTCAGGGGTCACCCCGACTCTTGGAACCAACCGCTCGAATCCCCCGTTAAGTCGATAGGACCAAGGGGGCATCGGGGGCCCGCTTCACGGGGAGCGTGATGAGCCTGGGACCACCAATGAGCAGGGAGGGCGTGGAGCACGCCCTGCGCGCTCGCACCGACGAACGCGACCGCATCTCCGGTGACCTGCTCGATCTCGAATCCCACACCACCTACCAGCTGCTCAAGGGAGCCTCCTTACGCGGGGCGACCCAGCGGAGATGGGCCGCGGCACAGGAGTCGCTGGCCGCGCTGTGGTCGCTGAACGACGCGTACCGGGCCGTGTTACGCGACGCCGAGCAGATCAGGGCCGCCCGCTCCAAGCTGGGCGCCGAGCAGCTGGAGGAGCTGACCGAGCTGCTCGCGGGCACGTCCGTGGTGCTGCGGACCGTCGCCAAGCCGGTCGAGCAGCGCTCGCTGCTCCCCCAGCAGGACGAACGGCTGACCCTCGACCAGACCGTGGCACGGATGGACGCCGCCTTCCGCGAGGTCACGTCCGCCCTCAATGACATCGACGCCGTGTGGAACACCGTCCTGCCCCGCCTCGACGGCGCCGACAGCGACCTGCGCCACATCCGCGACCTCGAACGCGAGCTCGGCGAGAGCGCCGACCTCGCGGCGCAGGAGGCCGAGCTGAAGCGGCTGCGCGCCTCGGTCCTCGAAGACCCGCTCGGCGCGTCCGTCGAGCAGGACCTCGACCGGCTGGCCCGGCTGCTGGCCGGCTCCCGCACGGAGCTGGAGCTGGCGCTCACCGTCAAGGCCGAGTACGGCAGGCGCAGGGAAGACCTCGTGGCCGCGCTCGACCGGGTCCGGGCGGCCGAGAGCGAGGCCAGGCTGGCCCACGGCGCGGTCGTCGTCAAGATCGCCCTGCCGCCGCAGGCCCAGCCGCGGAGCCGGGCCGAGTCGCTGGCCGCCGAGCTGGACGCGCTCGACGCCTCGGCCGACACCTGGGTGCTGCGGGCCAAGCGGCTGGCGGGGGTGGAGGAGGAGGCCCGCAAGTCAGCCGAGCAGTCGCTGGCCACGGCCAAGGCGCTCTACGGCCTGGTCGGCAGGCGTGACGAGCTGCGCGGGCGGCTCGGCGCCTGCCAGGTGATGGCGGTGCGCAAGGGCCTGGCGGAGGACCCCGCGGCCTCCGAGCTGTTCGAACGGGCGCGCGTGCTGCTGTGGAGCGCGCCCTGCGACCTGACGAAGGCGGCGGCGGCCGTCGAGTCGTACCAGCGCGCGATACACGGAGGTAAGGGATGACCCGCTGCGCGCAGCCCGGCTGCACGGGCACGATCGAGGACGGCTACTGCGACCTGTGCGGCCACTCGGCCAGCGCGCCCGCACCTCCCTCCCAGCCCTCCGTCCCGCTCCAGACTCAGCCGGTGAGCAGGTCGGTCACCTCGCCGGTGAGCAGCGGCAGGTCGCGGGCCGGCAGGCTGGCCACCATCGCCGACCTGCCGTCGGTGCCCTACCGCGACCCGACCACGGCCGTCATGGCCGACCCCGTGGTGCCCGAGGAGAAGCGGTTCTGCGCCAACCCGGCGTGCGGGAAGAAGGTCGGCCGGTCCAGGGAGGGGCGGTCCGGGCTGACGGACGGGTTCTGCCCGCACTGCCGCACCCAGTTCTCCTTCACCCCCAAGCTGGGCAAGGACGACCTGGTGGCGGGCCAGTACCGGGTGCTGGGCTGCCTGGCACACGGCGGGCTGGGCTGGATCTACCTGGCCTCCGACGAGAACCTCGACGGCATGTGGGTGGTGCTCAAGGGCCTGCTCAACACCAACGACGCCGAGGCGCTGGCGGCGGCGGAGGCGGAGCGGAAGTTCCTCACCACGGTCGACCACCCCAACATCGTCAAGATCCTCAACTTCCAGCGCTCCGGCGGCTTCGGCTACATCGTCATGGAGTACGTGGGCGGCCAGTCCCTCCACGAGCTGCGCCGCCAGGGCCCGCTGCCGCTGCGCGAGACCCTCATGTACGGCCGGGAGATCCTGCAGGCGTTCGCCTACCTGCACGAGCACGGCATGGTCTACTGCGACCTCAAGCCGGCCAACGTGATCAGGGTCGGCAAGCGGCTCAAGCTCATCGACCTCGGCGCGGTGCTGCCCATCGGCTCGCCGCCGGGCTCCGGGTGGGCCACGCCCGGCTACCACGGCCCCGAGGTGGAGACCCACGCCGCCGCGGCCACCGCCGACCTCTACACCGTGGCCAGGACGCTGGCAGTGTTGGCCGTCCCGGGCTTCGTCCCGTACGCCAACGGCGTGGCCACGCCGCTGCCCGACGACTGCGGGCACCCGTCGTTCACCCGGCTGCTGCGCAAGGCGACCGCCGTCAATCCCGCCGACAGGTTCCAGAGCGCGGAGGAGATGGAGGAGCAGCTCGTCGGGGTGCTGCGGGAGGTGAGCGCCCTCCAGGACGGCGTGCCGTACCCGGCTCCCTCGCCGATGTTCGGGCCCGAGCGGACCGCGGTGGGCACCGCGCTGTCGGAGGACGCCGGCGAGGTGTTCGGCCGGCTCGACCCGGCGTCGGTCGCGGGCGCGCTGCCGGTGCCGCTGGTCGATCCGGCCGACCCGGCGGCGGGCGCGCTGGCCGGCCTGCTCGGCCGCGACAGCAAGGAGCTGATCGACCAGCTGGCCGCGATGCCGCAGACGCCTGAGACGAAGCTGATGCGGGCCAGGCTGCTGGCGGAGGAGTGCGCGGCCGAGGCCCCGGTCGCGCTGAGCGAGCTGGACAAGGAGCTGCCGGGCGACTGGCGCGTGAGCTGGTACCGCGGGGTGCTCTCGCTGGCCACGGGGCAGCTCGACCAGGCCGTGTCGATGTTCGACTGGTGCCTGTCGGCGCTGCCCGGCGAGCTGGCGCCGAAGCTGGCGCTGGCGTTCGCGCTGGAATGCGCGGGCAAGCCGGCGGCCACCTGGTACGAAGGCGTCTGGCGGACCGATCACTCCTACGTGAGCGCGGCGTTCGGGCTGGCCAGGTCGGGCAGGATGAGCGTGCTGGACGAGGTGCCCGCCCACTCGATCTACCGGATGCCGGCGCAGGTGGCGCAGGCGATCTCCGTCGTCCGGCGGCCCGACCTGGGCGTGCTCGTCACGGATGACCTGGTGGGCGCGGCCGACCGGCTGTCCAGGCAGTCCGGCCTCGACCCGCGCCGCCGCGACGTGCTCACCGCCGAGCTGCTCACGTCGGCGCTGGCCTGGCTCAAGACGAACTCACCGCCGAAGGACGCGCAACTGGCCGGCGCGCCGTTGACCGAGGTGGGGCTGCGCAAGCAGCTCGAGTCGATCTACCGCAAGCTGGCGGTCGCGGCCGAGTCGCGTCAGGAGCGCCACGCGCTCATCGACCAGGCGAATGCCGTACGACCTAGGACGTGGCTGTGATCTGCCCTGTGTGCGAGGCGCCCGTGCTGGAGGGCGACACCTACTGCGAGGCGTGCGGGCACGCCCTGGGCGCGCCGGCCTGCGCGTCGTGCGGCGCGCCCGCCGTGGACGCGGAGGGCTACTGCGAGCGCTGCGGCCTGCGCCAGCCCACCGGCAGGGACCACGCGGAGATCGTGCTCGACGGCGGCGCGGCGGCCGTCACGGACAGGGGGCTGCGCCGCAGCCGCAACGAGGACGCGATGGCCCTGCTCTGGTCCGGAGAGGCGATCGTGACCGTGGTCTGCGACGGCGTGGGCAGCTCGCCCAGGGCCGACGAGGCGTCCGCGGTGGCCGTCGAGACCGCCTCCGCCGCGCTGGCCAGGGGGCTGCCGCAGGAGGAGGCGTTCGACCTGGCCGGCCGGGCGGTGGCCAAGCTGGCCACGTCCGTGAACGACGCGCCCGCCAGCACGTACGTCGCCGCCGTCGTCGAGCGGGGCCGGATCACGTTCGGCTGGGCCGGCGACACCCGGGCCTACTGGCTGCCGGCCCCCGAGCAAGGCGCGGCAATCAGACACTGCATCCTGCTGACCGTGGACGACGCGGTCGAGACCGGCGAGATCACCGCCTGGCTCGGCGCTGACGCCGTCGACGTCGCGCTCCACGTACGCACCCTCACCCCGGAGGAGCCCGGCCTGCTGCTCGTCTGCAGCGACGGCCTGTGGCGCTACCTGGACGGCTACGCCTTCCCCAGCACCGGGACCCCCATCGAGATGGCCCGCGAGATGCTGCGCCACGCTCTCGACTCCGGCGGCCAGGACAACGTGACCATCGCCTTGATCCCTCTAGGAGTAACGCATGGGTGACCAGCCCACTTTCACCCTGACCATCGACCAGAACAAGTACCTCCCGACCGACGGCCGCGAGGTGCACGCCATCCTCACGGTCGGCTCCACGGGCGGCGTCGTGACCACGCAGTCAGTGGTCACGGAGGCCGCCGAAGTGATCATCATTGACACGTCCGGCTCGATGAGCGGCAGCAAGATCCGCGAGGCCAGGCAGGCGGCCGCGACCGCCGTGCACACCCTGCGTGACGGGGTCCACTTCGCGGTGATCGCGGGCACGGAGCGGGCCAAGGTGATCTACCCGGGCGGCAACGCCAACCTGGTCAAGGCCAGTCCGGCCACCAGGGCCGAGGCCGAGCGGGCGATCAGCCGGTTGTCCGCGCACGGCGGCACCGCCATGGGCGAGTGGCTGAAACTGGCGGGCCACCTGTTGTCGGCGCACCCGTCGGCGATCAGGCACGCGCTGCTGATGACCGACGGCCAGAACAACGAGCGCCCCGACGTGTTCGCCTCCGTGCTGGCGGGCTGGAGCGGCAAGTTCGTGTGCGACTCCCTGGGGATCGGTGAGGACTGGGTGCCCGCCGAGCTGCGGAGGGTCTCGGAGGCGATGCTCGGCACGTTCGACTTCGTACGGAACCAAGGGGATCTGTCCGAGTTCTTCCGCAGGCTGACGCAGACGTCGATGAGCAAGACTGTGGCCGAGCTGTCGTTGCGGGTGTGGGTGCCGCAGACCGCCACGCTGAAGTTCGTCAAGCAGGTCTCCCCCACGCTGCTCGACCTGACCGGCAAGCGCAACGACGTGAACCCGCTGACCGGCGACTACCCGACCGGCTCGTGGGGCTCCGAGGAGCGCGAGTACCACATCTGCGTGGAGGTACCGCCGGGGCAGATCGGCCACGAGATCAGGGCCGGCTGGGTCAAGCTCGTACGCCCCGACACCCAGGAGGTCCTGGCCAGCGGGAACGTGCTCGCCCAGTGGACCGACGACCTGGCGCAGTCCACCCGGATCAACAACAAGGTCGCCCACTACACCGGCCAGGCCGAGCTGCACGAGCTCATTCAGGACGGGCTCAGCGCCAGGGCGATGGGCGACGTCGACACCGCGACCGCCCGCCTGGCCAAGGCCAAGGAGCTGGCCACCCAGTCGGGGCGCGAGGACACCGCCAGGCTGCTGGAGAGGGTGGTCGAGGTCGATCCGGCCACCGGCACGGCCAGGCTGCGCAGGAACGTGGACAAGGCGGACGAGCTCGAGCTCGACACAGGCTCCGTCCGTACCAGCCGGTTGCGCAAGGAAGGAAGCTGATGGCCACTTGCCCGCAGGGCCACGCGTCGGGCGACGACGACTACTGCGACATCTGCGGCGCCCAGATGAACGGCGCGCCCGCACCGCAACCTCAGGCCCAGGCCGCGGCCTCTGCGGCCGAGGCGTGCCCGGTCTGTCAGACGCCGCGCGCCGGGCAGTTCTGCGAGGTGTGCGGTCACGACTACACCGGTAACAGCGCCTCCGTCTCCGTCCCCGTGAGCGGGGCCCAGTGGGAGGCCGTCACCGCCGCCGACCGCACGTACTACGAGAAGGTCATCGCCGAGGGGGGCCCGGACGCGGCCGCGATGGCGTTCCCGCCGTACTGCCCCGAGCGCTCGTTCGCGCTGGCCGGCGAGCAGGTACGCATCGGGCGGCGCAGCAGGGCCAGGAACGTGGCCCCTGAGATCGACCTGACCGGGCCGCCGGAGGACCCGGGCGTCTCCCACCTGCACGCCGTGCTGCTGGCGCAGCCGGACGGCTCGTGGACGCTGGTCGACCCCGGCTCCGCCAACGGCACCCAGGTGAACGGCAAGCCCGTCAAGCTCAACGTGCCGGTCAGGATCGGCCCCGGCGACAAGATCCACCTGGGCGCGTGGACCGTCATCACCATCAGGGAGGGCACGCCGTGACCCTGGTGCAGTCCCAGCCCCAGGCGCCCGTGGCGCAGGCCCAGGGCGTCTCTGCGCCCGTGCGCCGGAGCGTGCCTGGCAGGATCCGGGTCATCACCGGCATCGCCGTCGCCTCGCTGGCCCTGCTCTTCGCGGCGCTCGCGGTCGGCAGCACGAGCGCCCGCGAGGGCCTGCAGGTCATCGGGCGCGACGCGGGACCGCAGGTGGTCGCCACCGCCGATCTCTACCTGGGCCTGAGCGACATGGACGCGCAGGTGGCCAACGTGCTGGTGATGGGCGACCAGTACGCAGCGCAGCGCCAGCAGGCGCTCGACCGGTACGAGCAGCAGCGGTCCAAGGCCAACGAGGCGCTGATGCAGGCGCTCTCACTGGCCGACACCAGGGCCGAGCGGGAGACCGTGCGGTCGGTGCTCGACAAGCTGGGCCGCTACGAACGGCTGGCCGGCCAGGCGCTGCTGCTCGACGAGCGGTCCAAGCACGCGCCCGGGCCGCCTCCGCAGGAGGTGGTGCTGACCTACCGCGAGGCCACCAAGCTGATGCGGGTCGAGCTGCTGCCCCAGGCGTACAACCTGACCTTGGAGAGCGGCACGATCGTGCGCGCGACCTATGACGAGAAGGCGGTCATGGTGCCGCTCCTGCGGGTCGCGGTGGTGCTGGCCGGGCTGCTTGCCCTGGGCTGCCTGATCTGGCTGCAGGTCTTCCTGGCGCAGCGCTTCCGCCGGGTCTTCGGGCCGGCGCTGCTGGTCGCGACCGTGACGACCGCGGTCGCGCTGCTCTCCGGGATGAACGTGCTCGGGACGGACGAGGCCGCGCTGCATGAGGCCAAGCAGTCCGGGTTCGACTCGGTGCTGACGCTGGCCAAGGCGCGTTCGATCAGCAACAGCATGCAGGGCGACGAAAGCCGCTACCTGCTGGACAAGGAGTGGGCCGACACCTACGAGCACACGTTCCTGGACAAGGCGATGACGGTGGTCTACTTCAAGGCGGGCAACCTGCGTACCTACCACGACCAGGTCGCCCAGGGCTCCAGGGACTTCCTCGGCTTGCTGGGGCCCGAGCTCGTCGGCAAGGAGGGCACCAACGCGCTGGAGGCGTACCGGAGCTTCCAGGCCTCCGACACGAAGTTCCGGGAGCTGGTGGCGAGCGGCAAGACCAGCGAGGCGGTCGCCGAGCGGCTCGGCCCGGTGACCACGGCGTTCGACGCGTACGACCGCGCGCTCCTGGCGCTGTCCGCCAGGCACCAGACCCAGTTCACGCGCGCGATCGACAACGGCGAGAGCGCGCTGGACAACCTGTGGCGGCTGCTGCCCTTCGCCATCGGCGGGATCGGCCTGCTGGTGATAGCGGGCGTATGGCCACGACTCAAGGAGTACCGGTGAAGCGGGCGCTGGTGGTGGTGCTGGCCCTGGTCGCGACGGCGGTCGCGGGCTGCGGGACCGACGGGCAGGAGTCGGTCGTGGACAAGGACAAGATCGTCATCGCGGTACGCCCCGACCTGCCGTCGGTCGGCTTCCGCCGGCCCGACGGCAGGTTCGAGGGCTTCGACGTGGACGTGGCCGCCTACATCGCCCGCAAGCTGCACAAGGAGGCCACCTACATCCCCGTGCTGGCCGCCGACCGGCAGAAGGTGCTCACCGACGGCACGGCCGACCTGGTGCTGGCCACCTTCACGGTCGACCAGGAGCGCAAGAAGGACGTGCTCTTCGCGGGGCCGTACCACATCTCCTACCAGGACATCCTGCAGCGGCCCGACGAGACGATCAAGAACGTGCGCGATCTCAAGGGCCGCAGGATCTGCAACGTCAAGGGCTCGAACGCGGCCGACCGGGTCGTCAAGGAGCGGGAAGTGGCGGCGCAGCTCGTGCCGTTCGACGACTACAAGGCGTGCGTATCGGCGCTGAAGAGCAAACAGGTGGACGCGGTGACCACCAACGACGTCATCCTGGCGGGGCTGGCCACCCAGGACGGCACGGGGCTGAAGCTGGCCAACGCGCAGTTCAACGAGCAGCGCACCGGGGTGGGCATGCGCAAGAGCGACGTCCCGGGGTGCGAGGCGGTGAACCGGGCGATCACCGACATGTACCAGGACGGGACGGCGAGCAGGCTGCTGCACCGGTGGTTCGGCAAGTCGGGGCTGGACCTGTCGACCATCGCGGTGCCGCAGTTCGAGGGCTGCTCCTGAGCATGGGACGGGCCCGGGCGGCACTCGCCCGGGCCCGTCCCCTCGGATCAGTCCAGGTAGTCCTTGAGCATCTGTGCGCGGGTCGGGTGGCGGAGCTTGGCCAGGGTCTTCGACTCGATCTGCCGGATGCGCTCCCGCGTGACGCCGAACTCCCTGCCCACCTCCTCCAGCGTGCGTGGATGCCCGTCGGCCAGGCCGAAGCGGAGCTGGATGATGCGCTGCTCGCGATCGGACAGCGTGGCCAGGATGTCGTCGAGCTGGTCCTGCAGCATGATGAAGGCCGCGGCCTCCATCGGCACGACAGCGTCGGCGTCCTCGATGAAGTCTCCGAGGTCGGAGTCCTCCTCACCGATCGGCGACTGCAGCGACACGGGCTCCTGGGCGATGCGCTGGATCTCCACCACGCGATCGACAGGGAGGTCCATCTCCTTGGCGATCTCCTCGGGAATCGGCTCGCGGCCGAGGTCCTGGTGGAGCTGGCGTTGCACCCGTACGAGCTTGTTGATGGTCTCCACCATGTGCACGGGGATGCGGATCGTACGAGCCTGATCGGCGATGGCCCGGGTGATCGCCTGCCTGATCCACCAGGTCGCGTAAGTGGAGAACTTGTAGCCCTTCGTGTAGTCGAACTTCTCGACCGCACGGATGAGCCCGAGGTTGCCCTCCTGGATCAGGTCCAGGAAGAGCATGCCGCGGCCCACGTACCGCTTGGCGATCGACACCACGAGCCTGAGGTTGGCTTCGATGAGCCGCTGTTTGGCTCGAGTGCCCTGCCAGACGAGCTCCCTGAACTCCGGGAAGGCCAGACGCGAGACCCCGTTGGCCAGCTTGTCCTCGGCGAACAGGCCGGCTTCGATCGACTTGGCGAGCTCCACCTCCTCCTCTGCGGTCAGCAAAGGCACGCGGCCGATCTCCCGTAGATATATACGGACCAGATCACTGGTCGGCGCCCGCTTGCCAACGTCTTCCTCATCGGCGCGGGTGGACTCCTCGTCGCCCTGGGGCTCGAGGACCTCCACGCCGTTCTCGGCGAGCATCCGCACGACGCGTTCCAGCGCGTCGGACGGCAACTCGGACCGGTCAAGCGCGGCTGCGACGTCATCGACGGTTACGCTTCCGCGCTCCCTTCCCTTCGCGACGAGGTCCGCCACCTGATCTACCGATGGCGGTCCGCTTGACAGCACCGATGCACCCACGGGAGACAGTCTGCAGTATTGGTTCCATCAAATGGCAGACCCATTTTTGTCACCGAAGGTAAGACGATCGTCCTTACCGAATTGAGATCGCTTTTAGGTTTGGCCGGAGTTTGATCAGGAAAGTAAAGTCAATTACGCGGTCTGGTTTCAGGCGCCCGGCGACACCCCCCGGCCGGACGCAACTCTTTCGCTGCCCTGACGTCGTTGTCCGGCACCTTTGTCACCTGTTGGACCGCGCCAAGTTCCCTGGTCAACCACCCTGATATGCGGCTTGTGATCGCGGCCAAACTGTTACCAACCACCGGCGTGATACACCCGGCTCTTAGGGGTTCAGTGCGCGTCCCCGACCTCACATCGATCCGGACGCGCCGGGTCCACTTGCCGCCGGCCCGCGCCGGGCGGTCAGCTCCCGGCGGCGCGGTCGCGGAGGACGCGGCGCTGCTGCTCCAGCGCCACCAGCTCACCGAACAGCTTGTTGTACTCCTGCTGCTCCTCCACCGGATTGAGCCGCTGGATCCGCGACTTCACCGCCGCGATCGCCCGGTCCACCGCGATGGCCTCGATGGCCGCCAGCATGGCCCCGGCGTACCGCTCCTCGGCATGTGCGTCCGCCTGCATCGGCTCCACCGCGAACCGGGTCACCAGCACCCGGGCCCCCTCCTCGTGCGCGTGCTCCAGCAGCAGGTCCACCCACTCGCGACCGCCGTAGGCACCCGCCGCCACACCCCCGGCGGCCACGATGACCTTGTGCAGCGTCACATGGTCGGGAGCCGTGAAGGCCTGCGGATCGAGCGCGTCGAAGCGGGGCCCCAGCAGCGCCGGACGCTGCACGGCCAGCTTGAGCAGCTCACCCTCCACCCGCACGCTCGGATCGACGGGCGCCGCCTTGGGCGCGCGCCGCAGGCGCCCCTGCTGCGCCCCGCCCACCTCGGCGATGCGCTGCATGACGAAGCGCTCGTCCATGAAGCCCAGCCACCGGTCCAGGTCGATGGCGTACCGCTTGCGCAGCCCCACGTCCTTGATCCCTGCCACGATCGGCGCGGCGGCGTCCAGAGCGGCGATCTTGCCTTCGTTGCTGCGCAGGTCGTAACGGGAGATCGTGCTCCTGATCGCGAACTGGAACAGCGGCTCCCTGCTCGCGATCAGATCCCGCACGGCCGCGTCGCCCTGCTTGACGCGCAGGTCGCACGGGTCGAGCCCGTCGCCCTGCACCGCGACGTACGTCTGCGTGACGAACTTCTGCTCGTCGGCGAACGCCCGCAGCGCCGCCTTCTGCCCCGCCGCGTCACCGTCGAAGGTGAAGATCACCTCGCCCCGGAACTCGGCCTGGTCGAGCAGGAACCTGCGCAGGATCTTGATGTGCTCCTCGCCGAACGACGTGCCGCACGTGGCCACCGCCGTCGGCACCCCGGCCAGATGGCAGGCCATCACATCGGTATAGCCCTCGACGATCACCGCCTGAGCCCGCTTGGAGATCTCCCGCTTGGCGAGATCAATCCCATAAAGCACCTGGCTCTTCTTGTAAAGCGGCGAGTCAGGCGTATTGAGATATTTCGGCCCATCATCGGAATCAAGCAACTTCCGTGCGCCAAAACCGATCACATCGCCCGTCGCGTCCCTGATCGGCCAGATCAGCCGCCCCCTGAACCGGTCGATGGGCCCCCGCCGCCCCTCCTTGGCCAGCCCGCCCTTGACCAGCTCCTCGGCCGTGAATCCGCGCCCCAGGAGATGGCGGGTGAGCGCCTCCCACTCGGCGGGCGCGTATCCCACGCCGAACGTCTCGGCGTCGGCCCGCTCGAACCCGCGCTCCGACAGGAACCGCCGCCCGGCCGCCGCATCGGGCTTGAGCAGCTTGTCCGCATAGAACTCGGCCGCAGCCTTGTGCGCCTCGATCAGCCTGGCCCGCTCGCCGTGGTCGCGCCTGGGAACGTAACCGCCCTGCTCGTACTGCAGCTGGATCCCGGCCCGCTGCGCCAGCCGCTCGACCGCCTCACCGAACGATAGGTGCTCGATCTTCTCGACGAACGTGATCACGTCGCCGCCTTCGGAGCAGCCGAAGCAGAAATACATCCCGCGCTCGGGGGTGACGTTGAAGGACGGGCTCTTCTCGTCGTGGAAGGGGCACAGGCCCTTGAGGTTGCCGCCCCCCGCGTTGCGCAACTGGATGTGCTCGCCGATCACATCGGCGATGGGTGAACGCTCGCGTACGAGCGCGATGTCGACGTCACGGATCCGGCCAGCCACGCCGGTGAGTCTATTCCGCCCCACCGACGCTTCCAGCCGGTACGGGTGCGGTACGGGATAGACGGGCATTACCTGTGGGTTGCGAAAGGGGGAAAGCGGCTCTGCGAGGTGCCCTCGTCGGCTACAAAGGTAAAGGTTGTCGGTGGAAACGGTGACACGGGTGGAGATCATGCGATCGGGGCATCTCGGACGATGGGCGGCCGTCATGGGCGCTGTGCTGCTGACCGCTGCCTGCTCCCAGGCCACCGGACTGGCCGGGGTCAGCGCCCAGTCGCCCGCCACTGCCCCGCCCGCCACGGCCTCGGCCTCGCCCGCGGCGGCCTCGACGAGCCCGGCGACCTCCGCGACGCCCAGCCCGACGGCGGAGCAACAGGCGGCCGAGCAGCCGCCCAAGGGTGACGACCCGGTCAGGGTGCCGCCGCCGAAGCTGTCGAAGTACGAGTACACGTTCCCGGTCAAGGGCTGCAAGACGACCTACCAGCGCAAGCTGCTCGTGCTGCCCAAGACGACGATCTGGGCCGGGCAGGGGTGCGCGTTCGTGGCGCCGGTCGGCGGCGTCGTGGACGAGGTGAACGTCCAGAACAAGTGGCGACCGTCCACGGACGTCGGGGCCGACCGCGAGGGAAGGTTCGTCACGATCATCGGTGACGACGGCGTGCGTTACCTCGGCGGCCACCTCGACTCGGTCGCCGACGGCCTCAAGCCGGGCCTCCGGGTCAAGGCGGGCCAGCTGCTGGGGCGGGTGGGCAGGTCGGGCAACGCCCGCGACACCGGGCCCAATCTCTACTTCGCGATCTCGTGGAAGACGGGCCCGGCCTTCTGGTGGGTACGCAGGGGCATGGTCAAGCCGTGGGACTACCTCGACGCCTGGCAGTCCGGCAACCGCACGTACTCGCCCAGGGAGGAGACGCTGGCACTGCGCGGCAAGCTGGGCGAGACCCCGCGCTGCACCGTGCAGTGCGCGTCGAAGAAGACCCCGCAGGCTGGGAAGACGCAGAGCCCGAAGGACGACGATGGCCTGATCATCGTGGACCCGTCGACAACTCCTTTTGGTCAACAATGACGCCTGACCTGATGAGCTCCTGGATCTCGTCCACGACGTCCCAGGTGTTGACGTTCATGCCGGCGATCACCCGGCCGCCGCGCAGCCAGTACGCGATGAACTCCAGGCTCGCGGGCTCGCCGCGGTAGACGATCTCGTCGTAGCCCTCGATGTCGCCGGAGAACTCCATGCCCAGCTCGTACTGGTCGGTGTAGAAGTACGGGATCAGGTCGTAGACCACGTCCTGGCCGAGCATGGACCTGGCGGCCGCCGGGCCGCCGTGCAGGGCGTTGGCCCAGTGCTCGACGCGCAGGCGGCGCCCGTACAGGGGGTGGAAGGGTTCGGCCACGTCGCCGGCGGCGAACACGTCGGGGTGTGAGGTGCGCAGAGCGGCGTCGGTGAGGATGCCCTGGCCGACGTCGAGCCCGGCCTCGCGGGCGAGCCCGACCTCGGGCACGGCTCCGATGCCGACCACCACGAGGTCGGCGGCGAGCCGCTCGCCCGAGCTGAGCCGCACGCCGGTGTCGGTGATCTCGGCGGCGGCGGTGCCGAAGCGCAGGTCCACTCCCTTGCCGGCGTGCAGGCGCGCGAACAGGTCGCCGAGCTCGTGACCGAGCGCCCGGTTGAGCGCGGTGGGCTCGGGCTCGACGACAGTGACCTCGCAGCCCGCCGCACGGGCGGCCGCCGCGGTCTCCAGTCCGATCCAGGACGCGCCGACGATGAGCACGCTGCCGGCGGTGGCGAAACGTTCCTTGAGCGCCTCGCTGTCCTGGACGGTACGCAGGTAGTGGGCGGGCCCCGGCAGGCGTCTCGGGGTGGCGCCGGTCGTGATGAGCAACTTGTCGTACGGCTGGCGCGACCCGTCGCCGAGCCTGACCAGGTGATGATCGGGCTCAATGCGGGTGACGCGGGTGCCGAGCCGCAGATCCACGCCGTTGTCCGCATACCACTCGGGGGCGTGGACGAAGATCTTGTCTCGTTCGCTCTTGCCCTGGAGGTACTCCTTGGACAGGGGCGGTCGCTCGTAGGGCCGCTCTGGCTCGGCGCCGATCAGGACGATCTCGCCGTCGAAGCCTTCCTCGCGTAGCGTCTGCGCGGCCTTGGCTCCCGCAAGTCCCGCGCCGACGATCACATATGTGGCCATGGGCGCAGTATCCGCCCGCCGGGGTCATGGGAAAAGCCTGGTGGCCAGGCTCATGGAGAAAGCTTGGTCAGCGGGAGAGCCTGCGGTGCCAGGCCACCGCCGAGGTGTCGGTGAGCGAGGCGATCTGGTCGATGACCACGCGGACGCGGGCCGCGTCGTCGGGGGCCTCCAGGTACGCGGGCCTGAAGGCGGGCTCCAGCGTGCCCGGCGCGCCCAGCGTGATCAGGGCGGCCAGCTCGCTGATGAGCTCGCGCTGCCTGGCCTGGTTGGCGTTGTGGTCCCTGGTGGTCATGACGTAGTGGGCGGTCACGCCTTTGAGCAGGGCGCACTCCAGCCGGGTGGCGTGGGGGACGACGAGGTCGGCGCGGTGGCGGGAGCCGTGCACCTCCTTGGTGGCGGCCTGGGCGGAGCGGCAGAAGCGGCCGATGAGCCCGCTCGTGAGGGCCTTGAGGCCGGCCAGGTCGGCGAGCGTGGCCTCGAAGCGGCGCGGCCAGAGCGGGTCGATGATCAGCCTGGCGAAGATCTCTTCCAGCTCGTTGAGGTCGGCGTACGGGGCGTACCAGGTTTGGGTGGTCTCGCACACCTGCGTGCGCTCGATGGGCGACCGGAGCGCCTCGGGCGTGACGTGGCCGGAGTGCAGGGCGTCCTCGAGATCGTGCACGGAGTAGGCGACGTCGTCGGCCCAGTCCATGATCTGCGCTTCGAAGCTCACCCGCCCTTCCGGCGCGCCGTCCCTGATCCACCGGAACACGGGTAGATCATCGTCATATACGCCGAACTTTGGGGACTTAACGCATGTCCAGGGATATTTGATGGAAGCATCGAGGGCTGCCCGCGTCAGGTTCAGCCCGGCGCTGCGGCCGTCCTCGGTGAGGACCTTGGCCTCCAGCCTGGTCAGCAGGCGCAGGCTCTGCGCGTTCCCCTCGAAGCCGCCACATGAGGCCGCCAGGGCGTTGAGTGCCATCTCCCCGTTGTGCCCGAACGGCGGGTGCCCCAGGTCGTGCGCCAGACAGGCCGTCTCCACCAGGTCGGGATCGACGCCGAGCGTGGCGCCCATCTCCCTGCCGACCTGGCCGCATTCGAGGGAGTGTGTGAGCCTGGTGCGCGGGATGTGCTGGCCGCCGCCGAGCGTCTCGCCAGGGCCCACGACCTGCGTTTTCGCGGCCAGCCTGCGGAGTGCGGCGCTGTGCAGCACCCGAGCCCGATCGCGCTCGAACGCGGACCGCTCAGGATTGCCGGGAGGTTCCGGAACCCAACGGTCCTGATCGTGCTGGTCGTAGTACGGCATTGCTTAGGCGATTTTATCCAGTTTCCCGACTCCGCTAGTGTCAAGCCTCGCGAGAACCCATTCCCCGGGAGCCCTCCCCCATGACGACAGCGTTCCGAGCAGTGCTGGCCTTCACCCTGCTCGCCGGCTTCTACGTTCTGGTCGGCCTCATCCTGGCGGCCGCCATCTTCTTCGACGTCCTGCTCCTCGTTGACTTCCACGCCAACGCCCTCAAGATCGCAATCGTCCTCACCCTGGCCGCCGGCGCGCTCGTACGGGCGCTGTTCATGGTGAGCCGCCGCCAGGGCGGTGAGCAGCCCGGGGTACCGGTCGGGCGCGAGCACGAGCCGGTGTTGTGGCAGACGGTCGAGGACCTCGCGCAGCGCGTGCGCACGGCACCGCCGGACGAGATCCGGCTGGTGGCGGAGGTGAACGCGGCCGTCTCCGAGGACACGCGCTGGCTGGGCATGAAGGCGACGCGGAGGCGGATGTTCATCGGCCTGCCGCTGCTGCAGACGCTCACGGTGGACGAGATGCGCGCGGTGCTCGGGCACGAGCTCGGCCACTACAGCGGCGCCCACACGCGCCTGGGCGCGCCGGTCTACCGGGGGCGGGTCTCGCTCATCGCCACCGTCCATGGGCTGGGCAACCACCCGTTCATCCAGCGCCTGTTCACCTGGTACGCCAAGCTCTACCTCCGGGTCTCGCAGGCCGTCTCGCGCAAGCAGGAGCTGGAGGCCGACCAGTTCGCGGTCTCGATCAGCGGCCGGCAGGCCATGGCCGGCGCACTGCGCAAGATCCACGCCACCGCGACGGGCTGGGACCTGTACGTCAACGACTACCTGTCGCTGACCGGCGCGGGCGGCACCAGACCGGTCTCGGTGTTCGGCGGCTTCCACGCCCTCATGAGCGACCCCGACCGCCAGTCCGAGATCGCCAAGCTGGGCGAGGAGCCGGAGGAGGTCTCCCCGTACGACTCCCATCCCAGCCTGGCCGAGCGCCTGGCCGCCATCGACCGCCTGCCGGAGCCGCCGCACGTGCCGGATCCCCGGTCCGCGCTGACGCTGCTGCGCGACGCGAACGTGGCGGTGCAGGCGGTGGAGCAGTCCATGTGGACGCCGGAGGCGCTGACGGGGCTGCGGCCGGTGTCGTGGGAGGAGCTGGTGGCGCACGGCATGTACACGGGCCGCAACGCCGAGGCCCTGCGCGACCTGGCGGTGGCCGGGCAGCGGGTCATGGGGGCCGCGCGGCCGTACCTGGACGCCGCCTTCGAGGCGATCGCGCGGGGCCGGCAGGCGGAGCTGGAGGCCGTGCTGCGCGAGCTGGGCTGGAACCCGTCGGACACCCTGCTGGCCGGGGTGCTGGGGCAGGCTCTGGAGGCTGTGCTGATCCAGCTCGGGCAGGCCAAGTGGACCCTGTCGTGGTCGGGGCCGGCGCGGCTGCTGTACGACGACGGGGAGGAGGTGGCGCTGTCGGAGTACGCCGCGCAGGTGGCGGCCAACCCGGCGGCCGTGCTCGGGCTCCGGCAGTGGCTGGGAGACCACGGCATGCGCGCCGACTACGTCCCCATCGAGGAGCCCGCCCCCGGGGCTCCGGTTTCCCCGGTCTAGCGCAGGGCCCGCTCGAACGCGGCGCGGTGCTCGGCGACCCAGTCGTGGCAGGCGCGTACCTGCGCGACGACTCCGCCCTCGCGCAACCTGATCGCGTACGGCATCCCGGCCGCCGCGTCGGCCTCGATGCCGCGCCGGCATCTGTCCTGCCACCACAGGATCGCCTCGACCACCTCGCCGCGCTCCCCCAGCCCGTAGGCGTCGCAGATCAGCCGCACCCGCCGGGCCGCGTCGGCCGGGTCCTCGACCGCGGGTCCCAGGCCCGCGTACTGCCAGCAGACATGCGCCACGTCGTGGACGCGCCAGCCCGGCCCGGCGATGTCCCAGTCGATGAACGCCACCGGCCGCAGCTCCTCGCCCCGGTAGACGGTGTTCTTGGGTGACAGGTCGTTGTGGCAGACGACCTCCTCCTCGCCGGCCAGCGGCGTGCCGGCGGTCAGGTCGTGGAACTCCCGCACCAGCTCGGCCACCCGCGCCAGGCTCTCGTCTGAGGTGACGCCGTCCGGCTGGACGTCCTCCCAGGCCACGTGGCCGTCCACGAAGCTCAGGATCTCGCGGCCCCGCTCGTCGAGCCCCAAGAACCGGGGCGCGCCCGCCCACCCGCTCCGCTCGAACAGGCGCAGCAGCTCGTGCACGTACGCGGCCCGTTGCCCGGGCGTTCGCCGGACGGTGTCGCCGACGCGGACGACGGCGTTGACGAAACCCCCGGGAAGGTGTGTCTCGGACATGCTCCCCAGCCTGTCAGATGCTTCTGCGGTTTGAGACTTTCGTGCGATCGACCGACTAGATGGAGCGGAAAGTCTCACTGGGAGGGTCAATGAAACACTTGAAGGCATGACCGAGAACGAGATCATTGGATTCGTGTCCGGCTTCCCCGGAGCCGTGGCCATGACCATCAGCGCGGACAGCGGAGCGCCCGAGATCGCCTGGGGAGACACGTTCTTCTACTACGACCCGGAGGGCACTCTGGAGGCCCGCCCCCGGCAGCCGTTCGCGACCATCGTCACCAAGGACTACGACGGGTACGACACCGCCTCCGACCTGAACAGGCAGGGCGTGTTCCGGCTGAACATCCACGTCGGGAGCGGCGAGTTCCAGCGGCTCGTCGGATTCCCGCCGAAGGAGCACGCCGAGCACCACGCCGGCATCGACTACACGGTCGAGGACCGCGTCATCCCGCACCCGGTGTACGCGCGTCAGGGCTGGATCGCGATCCTGAACCCGGGCGAGCAGGTCCGCCCCCTTCTGACCGAGGCCCACGCCCGCGCCGTGGCCCACCACCGTCCCCTCAGGGCCTCATGACCCATCCGGCTGCCGTGGCGCGTCAGTCGTCGTGCCAGTCCGGCGGTGTGACCGTGCCGGAGAGCCAGTCGCGGCGGAGGATCGCGTAGCCGACGGAGTCATGGAGCTTGCCGTCCCTGTCCGGCCACGCCTCCCGGTAGTGCGACTCCTTGGCGTACCCGCTCTTGCGGAAGACCGCCCTCATCACGTGGTTGTCCTGGCGGGTGTTGCCCTCGATCCGGTTGATGTGCGGCATCTCGGTGAACAGGTAGCCGGTCAGCCAGGCGACCGCCTTGGCGCCGAGGCCCCGGCCCCGCCACTCCTGCCCTATCCGCAGGTCGAACATGGGCGTCTCGTCGGCGAGATCCAGCAGCTTGATCAGACCGACGCGCTCCCCGTCGGCGAGCACCCAGAACGTCCTCGTCTCCTCGTTGTCGTAAAGGCCGTCGGCGGCGCGGCTCCTCACGACCTCGGGGTCCTGGGTGCCCGCGTGGAAGGGCCATTCCTGCCGGGTCAGGAAGTCGACGAGAAGGTCGGTGTCGTCGAGGGAGAATCTCGCGAACTCGATGCGCATCCCCGCATCCTGCTCGTCGGCTTCGCGCCCGGGCAAACGAATTACGACAGGAGCGGTCCGCTCCCCTATCCGATCACCCGCTCAGGGCTGTCCAGCCAGACCCGCTGCCCCTCGGGTGTGACCGTCATGCCGAACCGCTCCCGCTCCGGCTCGTCCCACTCCGTCCACGTCCGGTAGGCCTCACGCCGATCTCCGATGAGGTCGACGGCCAGGGCCGCGCCGGACGGGTCGTTCTGCCGGGTGCACATCGTCGTGAGCCGCGAGAACCGGCCGCTCGCCGTGCCGTCCGGCCCGGCCACCAGCCGCAGGGCGTGATTGTCACCGAACCCGCAGACGATCGCCGCCCCTGGGCGGGCCTGCGCGATCCAGGCGTACGGCACGATGCGCACGGCGTACGTCACTTGCACCCCGTCATACGGCGCCCGCTCGGCACAGCCCGCCGCGCCGTCCCCCAGGACGAGGTGGGGCATGGCGCCGGCGGCCGCCAGGTTCTTCGCGGCCTGCTCGGCGACGGCGGCGTCCGCCTCGACCGAGGTCACGCTGCCCGACTGGCCGACCAGGCGGCCGAGCAGCGCGGCGGTCCATCCCGTGCCCGTCCCCACCTCCAGCACCCGCTGCCCGGACACGGGCCCGAGCAGCTCGAGCAGATCGGCGACCGCGCTGGGCGCGGGGCACGAGCACCCATTGCCTGTCACGATCGGCCGGCCCGCGTAGACGGCGTCCCACCAGGCCGGCGGGTCGGTGTCCCGGTCGATCGGCACGCGACGCCCGTCGCGCTCGATCGACTCGCCCACGGGTGGCATGAACCAGTGGCGGGGAACCGCCCGCAACGCCTGCTCGATCGGGCGGGTGAGGGGCAGGCGGTGCTCGGTGATGGCCGCGATCATGGCGTCCAGCCGCCATGCGATGTGCGGCAACATCACGTCTCCCCGTTCGCGAAAGGATGCCCACAGTTGTGCCACCCCACAGCTCCACCTCCGCACCGCCGAAAACGCTATCCGTGACGGTACGGCTACGATCCGAATGCGGCAAGGGGTTCCATGGAAGTGACCGGCGACCCGGCACTGCGGCGCCGCCCGAACGGCCCGGGGCGTGCTGACTCCTCGGCCGAGCAGGTGTGGAGGAAGGCGTCCAAAGCGTGATCAGAACTCTGCGTATTTCCACCTTCACGCAGTAGATTCGGGAGCGCGCGGTGTTCCGCCCTGGTCGCTCCGCCACCACGCGGCCACCCGGCGCCTGAACCCTCCTCGTGCGGGCCGGGAGGGGTCCCGGAGAGGTTGGGGCACCATGTGGGGGCGCGCGTACGACCAGCACCAAGGAGGCGAGTAGATGAGCGTCGCCAACAGCCTCGCGCATGGTGTGGAGGCGGCCGTTCCCGGCACACTCCACGCCCGCACCATCACCGGTGGCATCAAGGTCCGGCCGCGCCCGGGCCGCCAGGTCCGCTTCGGCCGGGCCAAGCGGCCGGCCGTCGACCTGAGCGTGGGGACGGACGACCAGTCGGTGAGCCGTCTGCACGCCGAGGTGACGTACCAGGACAGCTACTGGTGGCTGCGCAACATGGGCCAGCAGCTCATGCGCCTGCCGCACGGCCAGCTGATGCACCAGTCATCCGATCCCGTCCCGCTGACGGCGGGCTACACCCCGCTGTTCATCAGGGGCTCCGGCTACCGTCAGCATCTGGTGGAGCTCTACGTCACGGGACCCTACGGCGACACCCAGACGGACCGCCACGAGGCCGAGACCATCCCGCCGAAGATCTGGGAGATAAACGCGGCAGAGCGCCTGCTCCTGGTGGTCCTGGGCGAACGCTACCTGCTGTACGAGGAGGCGCCTCGGCCGCTGACGTACAAGCAGGCCGCGGCCCGGCTGGCCTACCTCCGCCCGGATGACGACTGGCGGGCGAACATCATCGAGGACCGCATCGAGGCCGTCCGCTACCGCCTCCACGCCGGCGGCTTCCCGTACCCGCTGCGCCACGACAAGGCGGAGGGCCGCCCCTACGACAACAACCTCCTGCACAACCTCCTCAGAGGCCTGGTCGAGTCGACGACCCTCGTCCCCCCGGACCTGGACCTCCTGGAGTCCGGGCTCGTCCATCCAGGCACGGCTACCCAGCCAGAGCGGTGAGCAGGTCCCCGACGGCGCCGAAGGCGACGGCCGCGTCGAGGGGGTTGGCGTAGGACCGGTGGGAGACGATGAGCCCGTCGCGTACCCGGGCGACCATGACCAGGTCGAAGGCGAAGCGCTTGCCGGTGGCGGTGACGGTGCCGTGCAGCCGGTATTCAGCGATGACGACCTCCGGGTCGGCCGTCTGGTGGATCCGGGCGTCGGTGACGGCGTCGAAGCGCTGCACCAGCGCCCCCTCGCGCAGGTGAGCGCGGAAGGTCTCGCGGCCCGGCTCCTGAGCCGGCACGCCCGGCGGCAGATACGGCATCTCGAAGACGGCGTCCTCCGCGAACAGGTCGGCCATCTCCTCACAGGGGCCGTGGGCGACGAGGCTCAGCAACTGCTCGACGATCTGGTGTGCGCCGGCAACGGTCATGGCATACTCCTTGATTAAGCGGGGCGTTTGCACCGCTTAATCATTATGCGGGGCGCTCGCCCCGGTTTGCAAGGGGGACGATTGGACAGCCAGCGGCCGATGCGTGCCGACGCCCGGCGCAACAGGGAACGCATCCTCGAAACCGCCCGCGAGGCCTTCGCCACCGAGGGCCTGACCGTGTCGCTCGATGAGATAGCCCGCCGGGCCGGGGTCGGCCCAGGCACCGTCCACCGCCACTTCCCGGCCAAGGAGGCGTTGATCGAGGCGGTCCTCACCGAGCACCTCGCCTCGCTCACCGAGCAGGCCCGCCAGGCCGTCCAGAGCGACCGCGACGGGTCGGCGTTCTTCCCGTTCCTGCACAGCCTGATCAGCGAGGCCCACGGCAAGCAGGACCTGGCCGACGCGCTCGCCCAGGCCGGCGTCAAGCTGTCCGAGCGCACCCAGGAGACGGCCCTGGACCTCCGCCAGGCCTTCGCCGATCTGCTCGTACGGGCACAGGATGCCGGCGCCGTGCGGACGGACGTGGACGCCGAGGATGTGCAGGCGATCGTCCTGGGAGCACTCACCGCCGAGCGCCACCATCCCGCCCCCGACCGGCCCGGCCGCATGGCCGCCGTCGTGCTCGACTGCCTGCTGCCTGCGCGAGAGGAACGGCCGCGCGACTAGCGCGTGTCGGAGTCCGTTTCGGCCAGGGCGGCGCGGCCGGCCTCCAGGCGGGCTATCGGGATGCGGAAGGGCGAGCAGGAGACGTAGTCCAGGCCGACCTCGTGGCAGAAGTGCACCGAGTCCGGGTCGCCGCCGTGCTCGCCGCAGATGCCCAGGTGCAGGTCCGGACGGGCCGACCTGCCCTCCTCCACCGCGATCTTGATCAGGCGGCCCACGCCCTCCCTGTCCAGGGTCTCGAACGGGGAGACGCCGAAGATGCCCAGGTCCAGGTAGCGGGAGAAGAAGGCCGACTCCACGTCGTCCCGGGAGAAGCCCCACGCCATCTGGGTGAGGTCGTTGGTGCCGAACGAGAAGAACTCCGCCGCCTCCGCTATCTGGGCCGCCGTCAGGGCCGCCCTCGGGACCTCGATCATGGTGCCGATGAGAGCGTCCACGCCGGTCTCCGCGAGGATCTTCTCCGCCTCCTCACGTACCGACTCCAGCTCCTGTACGGCCGCCACCAGCGGGATCATGATCTCCGGCCGGGCGCCGGGCACCTCCTTGGCCGCCTGGGCGATCGCCCTCACCTGCATCGTGAACAGGCCCGGGATCACCAGGCCCAGGCGCACGCCCCTGAGTCCCAGCATCGGGTTCTGCTCGTGGAGGCGCTTCACCGCGGCGAGGAGCCGGCGGTCCTTCTCGGTGGCCTCGTCCGTGGCGGCCTTGACCGAGAGGTCCACGATGTCGGGGAGGAATTCGTGGAGAGGCGGGTCGATGAGGCGGACCGTGACGGGGGCGCCGCCCATCGCCTGAAATATCTGGGTGAAGTCGGCCTTCTGTAGCGGCTCCAGCGCGTCCAGCGCCGCCTGGCGCTCCTCGTCGGTCGACGCGAGGACCAGGTCCTCCACCAATTGTCTGCGCTCACCCAGGAACATGTGCTCCGTACGGCACAGCCCGATGCCCTCCGCCCCGAAGCGGCGGGCCCGCGCCGCGTCCTCCGGGGTGTCGGCGTTCGCCCGCACGCCCAGCCGCCGCATCGAGTCCGCGTGGCGCATGATCCGGTCCACGGCCTTGACCAGCTCGTCCTCCGGCGGGGCGCCCTCGAAGTACTCGACCACCGCCGAGTCCACGACCGGCACCTCCCCGAGGAAGATCTCCCCGGAGGTTCCGTCGATGGAGATGACGTCGCCCTCGGACACCGCCACCCCGCCGGGCGCGGTGAAGCGGCGCTCATGGGGAGAGACTTCCAGCTCCTCCGCCCCGCACACGCACGTCTTGCCCATGCCCCTGGCGACCACAGCGGCGTGGGAGGTCTTGCCGCCGCGGCTGGTCAGGATGCCCTTGGCGGCGATCATGCCGGCCAGGTCGTCGGGGTTGGTCTCACGGCGGACCAGGATGACGTCCTCGCCCTGCTGCGACAGCTCCACCGCCCGCTCGGACGAGAAGACGGCCTTGCCCACGGCGGCGCCGGGGGAGGCGTTCATGCCCTTGGCGATCTTCTTCTTCTCCGCGCCGCCGTCGAAGCGGGGGAACATGAGCTGCGCCAGCTGATCGCCGGTGACCCGGGTGACGGCCTCGTCGAGCGTGATCAGGCCCTGGTCCACGAGCTGCGTGGCGATGCAGAAGGCGGCCGCCGCGGTGCGCTTGCCGACCCGCGTCTGCAGCATCCACAACTTGCCGCGCTCGATCGTGAACTCGATGTCGCACAAGTCCTTGTAGTGGTTCTCGAGGGTCTCCATGATCCGGAGCAGCTCTTCGTACGAGGGCTTGTCGATGCGCTCGAGCTCCTCCAGCGGGATCGTGTTGCGGATGCCGGCCACCACGTCCTCGCCCTGGGCGTTCTGCAGGTAGTCGCCGTAGATGCCCTGCCTGCCGGTGCCCGGGTCGCGGGTGAAGGCGACGCCGGTGCCGGAGTCGTTGCCGACGTTGCCGAAGACCATGGCCACGATGTTCACGGCGGTGCCGAGGTCGGCGGGGATGCGTTCCTGGCGGCGGTAGAGGATGGCCCGGGGAGCGTTCCAGGAGTCGAAGACCGCCATGACGGCCAGGCGCATCTGCTCGCGCGGGTCGCTGGGGAAGTCCTTGCCGGTCTGGTCGCGGACGATGCCCTTGAACGTCTCCACGAGCCGCTGCAGCTCGCCCGCGTCGAGGTCGGTGTCCTGGCGCCTGCCCTTCAGCTCGTCGAGCGCGTGCTCGAACAGGTCGCCGTCGATCCCGAGCACCGTCTTGCCGAACATCTGGATGAGCCTGCGGTACGAGTCCCACGCGAAGCGGTCGTTGCCGCCCGCCTGCTTGGCCAGGCCGTGCACCGACTCGTCGTTGAGCCCGATGTTGAGGACGGTCTCCATCATGCCCGGCATGGAGAACTTCGCCCCGGACCGCACGCTCACCAGCAGCGGGTCGTCGGCCTGCCCGAGCCGCCGGCCCATCTGCTCCTCGAGCGCGTCGAGGTGCTCGGCGACCTCCTCGTCCAGGCCGTCCGGTACGACGCCCGTCGCCAGATAGTGGCGGCAGGCGTCGGTGGTGATCGTGAATCCGGGGGGAACAGGCAGCCCGAGGTTGGTCATTTCAGCGAGATTCGCACCCTTGCCGCCGAGAAGATCCTTGAGATTCCTGTTGCCCTCGGTGAAGTCGTAAACGTACTTGGCCACCACACGCTCCAATCAACGCCTCTGCCCGGACTCTACCGGCGAAATTGATGATGAAACTGCACCCCTCGGATAAGTTGTCGTTTGCGCTGGTAAACGGCCTACAACAGGTCTAATCCAATTAAAGTTCTGGAAGATGCAAAATTGGCTTAGACCAATTGGTTTACACCAATTCTTGTGAAAGGCGGGCGGTGGGTGCAGAATCAGATCACACCCCCATCAGGAGGCGCCCATGGCCACTCCTACCAAGCCCAAGCGGCGCGCCCGCTTAGTCGCGGGAGCCGCAAAGGCGGCCGTCGATTCCGCGATCTACCTCGACGACCGCCTGCCGTTCGCCCGCTGGCTCCGGCCGCAGCTGCGCAAGCTGTTCCCGAGCCACTGGACGTTCCTGCTGGGCGAGCTGGCGCTCTACTCGTTCGCGCTGCTGGTGCTCACGGGCACGTTCCTCACCCTGTTCTACGAACCCCACCCCGGCGTGGCCTTCGCGTCCGCCACGGAGACCAGCCTGGACGTGCGGGGCGGGCTGCTGATGCGGCAGCTCCACCACTGGTCGGCCACGGTGTTCGTGCTGGCGATCGTGGCCCACCTGTGCCGGGTGTTCTTCACCGGCGCGTTCCGGCGGCCGCGCGAGCTGACCTGGATGCTCGGGGTGGTGCTGTTCGGGCTGGTGCTGTTCGAGTCGTTCCTGGGCGTCTCGCTGCCCGGTGACCAGCTCGCGATGACCGGCCTGCGCGAGGCACACGGGCTGCTGCTGTCGATCCCTCTGGTGGGCACGTACCTGGCGGCGTTCGCCTTCGACGGCGGGTTCCCCGGGCAGGTCATCCCACGGGTGTTCGTCACCCATGTGCTGCTGGTGCCGGGGATCCTGATGGCGGTGGTGCCGCTGCACGCGCTGATCCTCACCTGGCGGCAGAAGCACACCGAGCGAAGGAGCTCGCGACGAGAGAGCGAGGAACGAGCCAACGAGGAGCGAAGCGGTCGCGACCATGAACACGAGCGCAGGGCGACGGCAGCCGACGAGCACCGGGTGACCGGCGGCCCGTTCTTCCCGTACTTCGCGGTCAAGAACGGCGCCACGGCGCTGTTCACGATGGGAGCCATCGCGGCGCTCGCCACGTTCGTGCGGGTCAACCCGGTGTGGGAGCACGGGGCGTACCGGGCGGGCGGATATGTGCCGTCGGCGCAGCCGTTCTGGTACTTCGGGGTGCTGGACGGCGCGCAGCGGCTCGTCCCGCCGTGGGAGATCACCATCGGCGGGTACGTGTTGCAGCCGGGGCTCTGGATCCCGCCGCTCATCCTCACGGTCTTCTTCGGCGTCCTGTTCCTCTACCCGTTCATCGAGCGGCGCTTCACCGGCGACGGCGACCATCACCACCTGCTGGACCGGCCGTCGCAGGCGCCGGTGCGCACGGCGCTGGGCGTCGCGGTCATCGCGTTCTTCACGGTGTTGTGGGCGGGGATGTGGGTGTCGGAGGCGTCGCCGCGGATGCACTCCGCGCCGGGCTTCCCGCAGCCGGCGCGCGCCCCCGACGCGCTGCTGACCGTGCCGCACGACACGTACATGATGATCGTGATCGGACTGCGGGTGGCCGTGTTCGTGCTGCCGGTGCTGGCGTTCCTGGTCGCCCGGGCCGTCTGCCGCAGACGAGCAGGCTAGGCCCCCGCCGGAAGTGCGGCGGGTGGTGTCCACCGTGCGCAGCCGTAAGAGACCATGGCTTTGAACGCACAACGGGCCGCCCGCCGAGACAACGGCGAGCGGCCCGTCAGACGAACACTAAAAATCAATCATTGAGGTGCTGGCGCAGGTAGGACTCGACGCCGTCGATCGAGATGCGCTCCTGGGCCATCGAGTCGCGCTCGCGGATGGTCACCGCGTGGTCCTCGAGCGTGTCGAAGTCGACCGTGATGCAGAACGGCGTGCCGATCTCGTCCTGGCGGCGGTAGCGGCGGCCGATGGCGCCCGCGTCGTCGAACTCCACGTTCCACCGGCGGCGCAGCTGCGCGGCCAGGTCGCGGGCCTTGGGCGACAGGTCGGCGTTGCGCGAGAGCGGCAGCACCGCGGCCTTGACCGGCGCGAGCCGGTGGTCGAGCCGCATGACGGTGCGCTTCTCCAGGACCCCCTTGGCGTTGGGCGCCTCGTCCTCGCTGTAGGCGTCGAGCAGGAACGTCAGCGCCGCCCGGTCGACACCGGCCGCCGGCTCGATGACGTAGGGGATGTAGCGCTCCCCCGTGTCCTGCTCGAAGAAGCTCAGGTCGGCGCCGGACGCCTTGGAGTGGGAGCTGAGGTCGAAGTCGGTGCGGTTGGCGACGCCTTCGAGCTCACCCCACTCCGAGCCGGTGAAGTTGAAGCGGTATTCGATGTCCACCGTGCGCTTGGCGTAGTGGGACAGCTTGTCCTTCGGGTGCTCATAGAGGCGCAGGTTGTCCTTGCTGATGCCCAGGTCGGAGTACCAGCGGAAGCGCTCGTCGATCCAGTATTGGTGCCACTCCTCGTCCGTGCCCGGCTTGACGAAGAACTCCATCTCCATCTGCTCGAACTCGCGGGTGCGGAAGATGAAGTTGCCCGGCGTGATCTCGTTGCGGAACGACTTGCCGACCTGGCCGATGCCGAACGGGATCTTCTTGCGTGCCGACTGCTGCACGTTGAGGTAGTTGATGAAGATGCCCTGCGCGGTCTCGGGCCGCAGGTAGGCCAGGCCCGACTCGTCCTCGACCGGGCCGAGATAGGTCTTGAGCAGGCCGCTGAACTGCCTGGGCTCGGTGAAGGTGCCCTTGTTGCCGCAGTTGGGGCAGGTGATGTCGGCCAGGCCGCCCTCGGGCGACTTGCCGTTCTTCTCCTCGTACGCCTCGATGAGGTGATCGGCGCGGAAGCGCTTGTGGCAGGAGAGACACTCGGTCAGCGGGTCGGTGAAGGTTTCGACGTGGCCGCTGGCCCGCCACACCTCGGGCGCAAGGATGACGCAGGAGTCGAGGCCCACGACGTCGTCGCGCGACTGGACCATCGACAGCCACCACTGCCGCTTGACGTTGTTCTTGAGCTCGACACCCAGTGGACCGTAGTCCCACGACGCGCGCAGTCCTCCGTAGATCTCGCTCGACGGGTATACGAGCCCGCGGCGTTTGGCGAGGCTGACGATGGTGTCCATGACGTCGGTGCGTCGTGCCATTTTGGTTGATTCTCTTTCCGGCTGGAGGTCGGCGAGTGAAATTGGTGAGATCCCAGCTTAGGGGACGCACGCACCCTCTCGCGCGCCAGTAATCGTTACGCCCCGTCTTGCGTGTAGACGTCCTCGTAGGCACTGGGTTCGTTGACCATGAGGATCATCAGCGGGTACATCGCCATCCTCGCAGCCGACAAAGCCCTGCGGTAGAACCCGGCGCCCTCCCATTCCGTGACCAGCGCCCACAGGTTGGGCTCATCGACCGAACGGGCCAGCCGGCCACGCCGGTAGCCCGGCTGGGCGGCGAGCGTGTCGAGAATGGTTTGGCCTTGCTTGACGAAGTCTTGGGACTGGGCCTCTGGAACGGTGTATCGGATCACGGCGAGCACCTGACCAGATTAAAGGCGTTACGACAGGCCGACACGCCAACTGCCGTAGGCTCTGAGGGTGGCCCCTGACAGCAAGCGCCCGCTTCCCAAGGGCGAGCAGTTCTTCACGCCGGGCGCGACCGGCCTGCGCAAGGCCGTCGAGCAGCGCAGCGCCGTGCCGATGACGTACTTGTTCACGCAGGTCCCCCGGTGGGTGGCGCCCGCCGTGCTGGTGATCCTGCTGCTGACCGGGTTCGCCGTGGCCAACCCGCTGGGCGGCGTGGCCGTGCTGCCGGTGATCGCGTTCGTCGGCTGGCTGGCGTACCTGTCGTGGCCATCGCTGGGGATCGGCGGGAAGCTCCTGCGAGTCGCCGCGCTGATCTTCCTCGTGCTGGTGGTCGCGACCCGCTTCGGAGCCTTTTAGGGCAGCAGCGTGTAGTGCGGGAAGTTGCCAGGCAGGCGCTCGCCCTCCGGCCCCGTGGTGGCGGCCCGCACGAGCAGCTCGCCGCCGACGAATGCGCCGCGCCAGGACGCCCCGAGCCCGCCGAACAGCTCCTCCCGGTCGCCCCGAGAGCGCGGCCGGTTGTGGCCGACCTTGAAGGCCCGGACCTCCGGTGCCAGCCGCCGGTACGTCTCCTCCTCGTCACAGGAGAGCGTGGCCACCAGGGCGCCGTTGCTGGCGTTCATCGCGGCCAGCAGCTCCGCCTCCGTGTCCACCAGCACGAACGTGTCCACCGGCCCGAACGGCTCGGCGTGGAAGAGGGGCGAGGAGCGGGGCGGGTTGAGGAGTGCCGTCGGCGCAAAATACGCGGAAATATCCTGCCCCGGCAGGAAATGTCCGGTGTCGAGCGGCGCCCTGTGCACCGGCACCCCGCCCCGGGCCACAGCCTCGTCCACCTGGTCGGCCAGCTCCTTGGCCTTCGAGGCGTTGATCAACGGCCCGAAGTCCAGTTCGGGCAGCGGGTCGTCGGGAGAGTCCACCGCGAGCGGATGGCCGAACCGCAGGGATCCCACCGCCGCCAGGTACGCCCCCAGGAACTCGTGGAACAGCGAGCGCTGCACCACGAACCGCGGATAAGCGGTGCACCGCTGCTTGCCGTAGTCGAACGACGCCCGGATCTGCCGCGCGAGCAGGTCCCAGTCGCCGTACTCCCACACGCCCCAGCAGTTGAGCCCCTCCTGCTCCAGCACGTGCCTGCGCCCCACGTCGGCCAGCGAGGTCGCCACCTTCGCCCCCGCGTCCCTGCCGCCCACGAACGACACGCAGCCCAGCGAGCGCCCACCGGCGAGCACCGGCGAAAGCTCCGCCCCTCCCCCGCTGACCAGCGTGAACGGGAGCCCTTCCCGCACGGCCAGCGCGCAGGCGAGCGTGAGGCAGCACAGCCCGCCGTCCGTGGGAGTCTTGGCGATCACCGCGTTGCCGGCCAGCGCCTGCACGAGCATGGCGTGCATGAGCACGCTCATCGGGTAGTTCCAGCTCGCGATGTTGCTGACCGGCCCGGGCAGCGGCGCGCGCCCCGCGACCATGCGGTCGATCTCCTCGACGTACCAGCGCACGCCGTCCAGGCAGCGGTCCACGTCAGCGCGGGCCGTCTTCCACGGCTTGCCGATCTCCCAGACAAGCAGCAGGGCCAGCAGGTCGCGGTGCGCGGCCATGGACTCCACGGCGGCGGACACCATGGCCTTGCGCTCGGCGAGCGGCACGTGCCGCCACCTCTGGTGCTCCTCGACCGCGCCCGCCACCGCGCGTCCGGCGCCCGCCCGGTCGAGCCTGGGCAGGCCCGCGATGGCGGTGCCGTCCAGCGGTGAGAAGCCGGGCACGGGGCGCCCGTCGCGGTGCCAGATGCCGCCCCAGTGGTTCAGCACCCGGTCGTCGTGGAAGGCTTCGGGCGCCGCCGAGCAGCATCGGTCGTAGGCGTCCTGCCAGGCCATACCAGGCTTGAGCCGCATGCGCTCCTCCTCAGTCGGACCAGTCAGCGGTGATGAGCTCGGGCAGCGGCTCGAACTCCTTGATCGCCTCGAGCGAGGGCCCCATGGCGGCGTTGGCCTCGCGCTCGACCATCACCTCCACCAGCACCGGCAGCCGCTCCCGCGCCGACTCCGCCGTCGCCCAGGCCAGCGCGTCGCGGATGTCCCCCGGCAGCTCCACCCGCCGTGCCGGGCAGCCGAACGCCTCCATTGCCTTGACATGGTCGATGCCGCCTTCCCCGTAGTGCAGGTCCACGGCGTAGTTCATGTCGTACGGGATCTCGGCCTGCCGGATGAGCCCCAGGTACTCGTTGTTGATCATGACGATGACGAACGGGACACGGTACTGGGCGGCCACCGCGACCTCCTCCATGAGGAACTGGAAGGAGTAGTCGCCCACCACCGCCACGACCTGGCGCTCGGGATGGGCGCACTTGACGCCCATGGCCGCCGGCACCTCCCAGCCCAGCGGCCCGGCCTGGCCGCAGACCAGGTAGCGGCGCGGCAGGTAGGTCGTCTGGAACTGGCCCGACCAGATCTGGTAGAGCCCGATGGCGGTGACGAACGTGGTGTCCCTGCCGAAATACTCGTTGATCTCCTTGAAGACCCGTGGCGGCTTGATCGGTACGTCGTCGAAGTCGTCGCGCCGGGCCATCGTCCGGCGCAGGTCGGCGATCTTCCGCAGCCACTTGCCGGGCTCCTTCGGCGCCGTACGGCGGCGCGCCTCGCCCAGCAGCTCCGCCAGCACCGGCCGGGCATGGCCGACGATCCCCAGGTCGGGCTCGAAGACCCGGCCGATCTGCGTGGGCTCGATGTCCACGTGCACGAACGTGCGCCCTCTGCGGTAGACCTCGAGGTCGCCGGTGTGCCGGTCGCCGAAGCGGGCGCCCACGGCCAGCACCAGATCGCTGTCCAGGAACGCGGCGTTGCCCCACCGCGTCTGGGTCTGTATGCCCGCCATGCCGGCGAACAGCGGGTGGTCCTCGGGGAAGGCGCCCTTGCCCATGAGCGTCACCTGCACGGGGACCTGGAGGTGCTCGGCCAGCGCGCGCAGCTCGTCGCACGCCTCGGCGATGATCACGCCGCCGCCCGCCAGGATGATCG